>JAIFLU010000093.1 GCA_020048915.1 Bacteroidota bacterium
TTTTTCAAAATTTAAATTTCTAAAAAATAGCATTATAGAACGCGTGTTTTAAAGTTTCTTCTGGTATTTGCCCGAGTTATGAATGCTCACTAGCCGCTCGTTAGCTTCAGATCCCAAAAACGAATTAAAAACAAATCATTAAATATTTGTACGAAATCGAACAGGCATGTTCTGTATTGGCACATCTGTATCAATTATTTTCCATGAAGCAATGTATGTATGTTATTATATATCAGTATGATATAATTCTTGGCACATTAATTGATAAGTAATCATCATAACATAAAATATAAACTAAAATGAAAACACTAGTACAAAAATTCACCCTGATATTCGCAGTTGCAGTTGTAACAATATCATTAAATGCACAAAACACAAAATCGATACATGGACACTTTTTAACAAATAAATTAACACATCATGTTTCGGGTAAAGTCTCGCACATTAGCCATGAACTTGCCTACCAAGTGGAAAAAATGATTGGCTCAATAAAGTATTCTCCATCGAACCTTGAAAATGAAGTCCTGGAGTTTAATGAATCATCGGTGGATTTTGCGACAATTACATTCGAAATGGAAAGCACTGTTAAATTTCAACCGGTTAATTTGGAAAATGAACCAATTGTAACCGCTGAATTAGAGGAAGATTATTTAGCTGTATCCAAGGAATTAGAAAATATAGTAAAATACAAGCCTTCGGAAATAGATTATGAACAAAATAATACCGAAACTGATATAATAACAATTACAAATGAAATAGCTTCAACCGTTAAATACCAACCAAATTCAAACTTGTAGTAACTCATCATATACCTGCGCACTTGGTGCAGTCAAAAAGAGGCGAAATGCCTCTTTTTTTGTTTTAGGTCTTATTTTAACCTGTTGCTGAAATCGTTGGTTTTAATTTTTTTCCTAATTTGTATTCAATAACTAAAACATAGAGCTCTGCCTGATTTTAGGAAGTCCAATTTTTTACACCCATGAGCGATTTTAAGAATGTAATGATCTATTATTTCTCCGGAACCGGAAATGCTGCTCAGGTTGCATTCTGGTTTTCGCAGGCAGCTGAGGAGAAAAATGTGCCCATTGATATTATAAATATTTCGAAAACTGACCGAAACCATATTCCCAGCCCTCCTTCCAACACATTGATTGGCTTTATTTCGCCCACACATGGGTTTAATTTTCCTCCGGTGATGCTTCGTTTTATTTTTCGCTTTCCAAGAACAGATAATAACAAGGTTTTTGTAATGAACACGAGAGCAGGGATGAAGCTCAGCAAATTATTCTTACCAGGACTTAGTGGAATTGCGCTATTACTATCTTCAATTGTATTATATTTAAAAGGTTACAAAGTAGTGGGAATGCGTTCTGTTGATCTACCATCGAACTGGATATCGCTGCATCCCGGATTAAAAACCGATGTAGTGATATCCATTTTTAATCATGTCAAAAAAGTCACCCTTAAATTTGCAGATAAAATATTGGCAGGGAAAAAAGACTACAGAGCTTTGTGCGATCTTCCGCAAGATATACTTATTGCTCCAGTTTCTATTTTATATTATTTAATTGGGCGGTTTGTATTCGCCAAAACGTTTTATGCTTCGAAAAACTGCAACAATTGCGGATTATGCATTAAACAATGTCCTGTTAAAGCTATACGACTGTTAGATAAGAGACCTTACTGGAGTTTTACATGCGAAAGTTGTATGCACTGCATGAATGTTTGTCCGCAAAGAGCAATTGAAACAGCCCATGGATTTATTATCGGATTGTTTATCTTATTAAATACTGTAATTCAATCATTGTTATATACTAAACTTTTAGATGCCGGAATAAACTTGTTTACAGTTGGCAAAAGCTATAGCTGGCTTACCCGGTTGCTTTTAGAAACTTTAATACTGTTCTTTTCCCTTCTAATTAGTTACCGGTTGGTGCATTATTTAAGAAAGATTAAAGCATTCGACTTGTTAATTCAATATACATCATTTACAACATATAAATTTTGGAGAAGATATCGGCCAATAAAAGACCTTAGCAAGAGGAAAGATTTAATCCCAAATTCCAATAATTAAAGCCGGATTGATGGATACAGCACTCACCCTAAAAATGGAATACGATTCCAACCAAATTTATAATTTTAAAGAGGCGAAAGAATATCTGGACCGCTCAAATGTATTTCGATTATTACTTGTGGATTTTGACCGTTCAGTTCTAAACTTACTTTGGAGGTTAACTGAATTATCCGAAATTCCATTTTCTTCGACCCGTCCAATTGTAAAGCAATGGCTTCAGGAACTGGTTCAAATGACTTATACTCCGGATGGGTTTTCGATTACGGGTAAATCCGATTATATTTTGGCTTGTTATAATGGAATGATCGCTAGTTTGCTAATTCGTTTGCAATGGCCAAATCATCGGGAGATTGAAACCGGGATCGATTGGATAATGAAGTATCAAAATGTTGCACGAAATCAGGAATGTATTTGGGCCGGCACAGCCATTAAAAAATATGGTGGTTGCATGAAAGCTACGCCATGCTATATTGGACTGGTAAAATCGGTGATAGCCCTTTCGGATTACAAAAGGAGTATTTATTACTCGCCTAATAAAGCAATGGAAGACAAGCTGGATTATGGGTTAGAGTACATTTTATCGCACGAATTATTTAAACGGAAATCGAATGGAAAACCAATTACGAGCGATATTTTGACTATTGCCTATCCTTTCTCCTGGAAAACAAATATTATGGAGATTCTCCGGTTATTGAAAGACAACAAACTTCTTTCGGATACACGTTGCGCGGCTGCAAAAGAATATTTAGCTGAAAAGAAACGGAAAGATGGCTGTTGGTATATTCAACCGGCATATATCTCGAAGAATAAAGCGTGGGTTCCGTTTGATAAGATAAAGGAACCTGCTTTGTGGACAGGATATTTGATAAAAAGTTTGTTGTAATCTCAGATAAGCTTAGATCGCAAATCTTTGTTAACGCTATCTTCCAACAAAGTTATCCTTGATTTTATCCAGTACTATTTATGGTAATTCATCACCAGCACTTTTAAACCAAGGTGTTTAATGGTTATTTTAAGTTTTTTACCCATAATTGCCGGTTCTCCATCGAGGTGTACCACCCCCTTTTTCTTCCTTTTAATGGTTACCTTTTTTCCTTTAATTACTTCAACATAATCGCTTTTATCGATAGTACGCTTAAATAGGCGGATTCCCAAATCGAATGCTTTAACTTTTGGAAAAGGCGAAAGAATGCAAACATCTAATAGCCCATCGCGAATATCGGCCGATGGCGAAATGTAGGCATCGTTACCATATTGGCCCGCATTGGCAATGGTAATCATAAAGGCTTCGTTCTTAAATTTCTGATCGTCTACTCTAACTTTATACTTTTTTGACCGATAGTGGAAAAAAGCATAAATAGTTTCTTTAATATAGGTATAAAATCCCCTGCTTTTGCTTTGTGCAAATTTATTGCCAATGTGAGCATCGAAACCAACCCCACAAGTACAGAAAAAAGGATGGTCGTTAATTGTTCCATAATCGATTGCCGATTCAGAACAATTATCCAACATCGAAATGGCATCGACCGTTTTAAGCGGGATATTTAAATGCCTGGCAAGGCCGTTTCCTGAACCTCCGGGAAGGATGCCAAAGGCAGCATCTTTATTTATTAATGCCTTAGCAACTTCATTTACTGTTCCATCTCCACCAACTGCGATTATCTTTTTGATATTCTCGTTCAGGCATTTTTCTGCTAAACGGGTTGCGTGCCCTGCTTCGCGGGTAAAATGGAAAACGGGTTCGTATTTTCGCATGTCCAGGTTGTCGTTTACCAGGTCAGGTATGTTCTTTTTACTAACAGTTCCCGATTTTGGGTTGATAATAAAAGCTATCTTTTCTTTCTCAATCACGGTAAGGTATTTTTTTTGCAACGCTAAATTAATTATTTCATCGATATGTAATGCAATGTTCATAATTACTTATCGTAATGGTAACATACCCAAAAACAGGTAAATACTTTGTTTAAAATTTGTTAACTTTACGTTAACACCTAAGTGTCCTAAAAACCTTTCATTTGCAATAAAAAATTATGCTTCGAACCAATCATTACAAAACTATTATTGTTTCAGATGTCCATTTAGGAACAAAAAACTCAAAAGCGAAAGAACTTGTCCGATTTCTGAAGACCAATACCTGTGAAAAGTTAATTCTGAATGGAGATATTATTGATGGTTGGCAACTTAAAAAAGGCAGCAAGTGGAAAAAAAAGCATACCCGTTTTTTCAGGTTGGTTATGAAACTAATGGATAAGCATAATACTGAAATTATTTATGTTCGGGGAAACCACGATGATTTTCTTGACAATCTTATTCCAATACAATTTAATAAGTTATCGGTTGTAAAAGACCATTACCATTATAGTGGCAATAAAAAATACTATGTTATTCATGGCGATGTATTCGATGCCATTACTACTAACCTAAAGTGGCTTGCCATGCTGGGCGATATCGGATATACTTTTTTACTCTGGCTCAACAAAGTTTATAACAACCGCCGAATGAAAAAGGGATTACCTTATTATTCCCTCTCAAAAATTGTCAAGCAGAAGGTGAAATCGGCCGTTTCGTATATCTCTGACTTTGAAACCGAATTGGTAAAGCTTGCCAAGTCGAGAAACTGCCAGGGTGTAATTTGCGGACATATTCACCATCCAGCCATGACTCTTTATGGAGATATGGAATACATGAACTCGGGCGACTGGGTGGAATCTCTTTCCGCAATTGTAGAAGACTTTGAAGGGAAATGGGATATAGTATATTATAGCGATTTGGTTCAGGAAGAAAAGGACGATGAAAAAAATGAGGATTGATTTTCTCAATAGCATTAGGTGCTAAGGTATAGAGAAGAATATCTATCTAAATACCTTAGCGCTTTAGCTCATTTTATTTCCCAATCGTTTTCAAAAATTCTTCCAATAACTCCTTTAAATCGGGTTTGCCAATTTCTTGAAGATCGTAGTAAACGCGGGTATTGGGCTTATTAATTTTAATGAGCCGGTTTAAATCGATAGGGGTTGCTATAACTACCGAATCGCAATCGGTTTTATTGATTGTTGTTTCCAAATCGGCCAATTGTTGCGCCCCATACCCCATTGCAGGCAATAATGTTCCAATATTGGGATATTGTGCAAATGTCTCAGCTAATTTACCAACTATAAATGGGCGCGGATCAACCAAGGATTTTGCACCGAATTTCTGAGCAGCAACCGTTCCAGCTCCAATCTTCATTTCGCCATGGGTTAATGTAGGGCCATCTTCGATAACCAACACCCGCTTACCGCGGATTATTTCGGCATTATCCACGCGAATAGGAGAAGCACCATCGACCACAACAGCCTTAGGGTTAACTGCTGCAATATTTTTCCGCACAATTTCGATCTGTTCGGGAGCAGAAGTATCAATTTTATTAATGACCACAATATCGGCAATCCGAAGGGTTATTTCTCCGGGATAATATGAAATCTCATGCCCTGCACGATGCGGATCAGTCACTGTAATCATTAAATCGGGCTTATAGAACGGAAAATCGTTATTTCCTCCATCCCACAAAATAATATCACATCCATCCGGATCGTTTTCGGCAGCCCTAAGAATATCTTCATAATCAACCCCGGCATAAATCACGTTTCCACGAACCACGTGTGGCTCATATTCCTCCATTTCTTCAACGGTACATTTATGTTTTTCGAGGTCGGCCACATTAGCAAACCGCTGAACCCGCTGTTTCACCAAATCGCCATACGGCATGGGGTGACGAACGGCTACAACTTTTAACCCTTTTTCAAACAAAATTTCAATAATCCGCCGACTGGTCTGGCTTTTTCCACATCCGGTGCGCACGGCACCAACAGCAATAACCGGTTTGGTGCTTTTTATCATGGTATCGGCAGGCCCTAACATTACAAAATTAGCTCCGCAAGCGTTTACTTTTGCGCCAACTGCCATTACACGCGAATAAGGAACATCGCTGTAAGAGAAAACACATTCCTGTACCTGCAGCGATTTAATAAGATTAGACAATTCCTCTTCCCCGTAAATTGGGATACCGTTAGGATATAAACTTCCGGCCAACTCGGATGGGTATTTACGTCCATCGATATCGGGAATTTGGTTAGCTGTAAAAGCTACCACGTTATACGCCGGGTTACTTCGGTAAAAGGTATTAAAATTATGAAAATCGCGTCCGGCAGCGCCAATAATTAAGACTCTTCTTGGTTCCATAAGTTATTTGGTTTTACCCAAAATTAGCTCATTGCACACTAAAAGTCATGATAATTGACAGGCTCGAAATATGTTAAATATCACATTTCGGAAATATAAATAGCGTGTTTATTGGAATATTGTTTGCAAAAGCCGCAATTATTGAATATTATTGTAAGATAGCAAGTTGTTGGAATCTGAGAAGTGAAATATTTTAGATATACAAGATCAAAATATTGTTAGCATTGCACCAGTTATAGTTATATGAATTTTTTAGCGCATGTATATCTTTCGGGCAATAACGACGAAATTAAAGTTGGAAACTTTGTTGCTGATTGGATAAAGGGAAGTGATTTTAAAAAGTATCCTTCCGGTATCCAGAAAGGTATTCTTATGCACCGAAGTATCGATTCGTATACCGATAATCACCCAACTATCCGAAAAAGTAAAAGCAGGCTGGCCGAAAAATATGGGAAGTATGCCGGAATTATTATCGATATATTCTACGACTATTACCTGGCCCGGGAATGGCATGTTTTCTCGGATGTTCCGCTGGCAAGTTATGCCGATAATTTGTATGTAGTCTTAGATAAGCACATTTATGTATTTCCTGAAAACGTTCGCGAATTTATTCCACGCTTTATGCAGCGGCGTTGGTTAGAATCGTATGCAACCTCCCAGGGCATTGAGAATGTATTAAATGGTATGTCGCGCCACACCTCTTTACCGAATCATACCAATGAGGCATTAAAAATTCTGCACTTATACCACGAAGACTTCCGAACAGAGTTTTATGATTATTTTCCGCAATTAATAAGTTATATCGAAGAGAAATTTGAGGTTACAATAAAGTAATAGGGTTACACATACCTTCAACCATTGGTAAATTGAATTTCAAATATTTGGTTGCAAGCTAATTAGACTTTATACCACTTTTTAAGAAACGATCGAACTAAAAAGACTCTTCCAGGCCGTTGGACACTGGAAGGTCTTTTTATGTTAAACCAATCTACATCCTCGGTATCCGCTCCAACAGGCCAAAAGGATTAATTACCTTTAAATTCAGGTTAAACCGGATAAGCTCCTTGTAGTCGGTGGTAAGCAGGTCTTTCTTGTTGTAGAGAACCGGGAAATATACTTCCAGAAAATCGGTCTGGCCAACTTTTACACCCGCTTCATAAAGGATTCGGTTTGCAGATATAACCGGAGTCTCAGCTTCAAGCCAGGCTGCATTTCCATAAATTTTCAAGAGTTTAAAAAAGCTTTTCGACAGGGGTTTAAATTCAAATCCGGCTGAGATAATAAATTTGTTTGAAATCATGTAGTATGGAACGGCAAATCCGCCTTCCACCGGCATAAACTGATGAGCCCACATTCCATCCGCATCAAACCTTCCGGGAAATAGGCCCTCGTATTCAATGTCTGACAAACCGTTCCTTCCCCCCAGGATAAATGAATTCACCAGGTTTTTCGAGGAAGAATTAAACAAATACCCGCTAAATAGGCGCAGGGTGAGTGGTGTTTTAAAAAACTGCGGTTTTAGGTTATAGATGATTTCAATAGACGTTCTCCCAAAATCGCCGTTAGCCTTCACATTGTAACTTACTTTGGTAAGGTTTACTTTGTCAGGATTCTGAAACTGATAATTTAGGTTGAAAAGATTTGTATTTGTGATATTTGCAGGATCGTACAGGCTTGTAAACTGCGAAAAATTCACCCATGCAGTATGTTTAGGAAAGAATTTAAAATCGTTGTTTCGAAAAATTATTTTCGCTTCTACTTTCCATTTATTGAAATCGGTTTTCTCATCGTAAGCAAATTGTAAGCCCGAAACACTAAAAGACAAAGATCGGATATTCGCAAACCGCGGAAAGAAATTATAGGTTAATTTTCCTATACCGGCAAGTTTGCTGCCATAAAACCCATACATGGGCATTAATTGGTATTCAAAAGGTTTTTTGAGCAGAAAGCCATTGTGAAATAAGGCACCCGCCATAAATTTATTTGAAGAATTCCATCCTATAACCGGCAAATACTGGATAGTGGTATACTTGTAATCGTCGAGCGTGGTGAGGAGTTTAAATTTAACAGGTTCTACCTTTTTACAAAGTCCACGGGTCTTCAGGTAATTGTTGTATCGGTATAGCTCGGTTGTTACCTCTTTGTTATCCAAAACAAGCTTATCAAGCTTCGAGTCGGGGAAAGGCAGCCATTTTTTCCCGGTAAAACCGTCGTGCCATTTTTCATAAACTACCGTATCGTTCCGTAATCCACTCAATACTATGGGTGTAGCTAATTCCCCTACATTTCTTACCAATACTTCATTTTTGCGGATGCGGGCTAATCTGTAATCGAGTTTTTTATCGGTAGGCAAAAGTTCGTCGAAAAACCACGATACACTTTTGTATGAATTTTCTTCAAAAGCTTTCCGGAAATCCTCCGGTTGCGGATGTTTAAATTTCCAGGTTTCGTAGAAATGTTGCATTACTTGATCAAATGCTTGTTTACCAAGGTAGTTTTCCAGGTAAGTATAACATAATCCCGATTTCATGTACACCATCATTCCGTAATTAGTGAAAGAATAGGCAGTAGATGTCAGGGTAGAAGGCTGATCGGTGCGATAGGTTGCCGGCCCGTTGTACATAATTTCGTAACTCTTATTTCCTGGGAAATGATCCAATTCAAAAAACTTCCCCACGCCATCGGGCAACCCTACAACTTTATGCAGCGGCAACGATGCGTATTTTGTTTTCATATAGCGCATTTCGTAAAAGGTGTTTATCCCTTCGTCCAAATAAGGATAATCACGCTCGTTAAAAGCGAGGATTCCATAGAGCCAGTTGTGGCCAACTTCGTGGGTAATAACCTGGTCGAGCGAAACATCCGAACCACCAGCGCTCACAATGGTAATTCCCGGATATTCCATTCCACCGCCAGCACCCAGCGGTCCTTCGAGGGCAGTACAGTTTTTATATGGATAATCGCCCAGCCATTGGGAGTAATAATAAACAGCATCCTGTATATAAGCCGGCGACTTCTTCCAGAATTTTCCGACCCTGTTGGGGAAAAGCGACCAGGTAGTTACCGTATCTTTTGAGTTTGGTAACACCACTTTTCCCTTTAGGAGATTAAACCCCTTATCGGCAAACCAGGCAAAGTCGTGCACGTTTTTTTCGGTGTACCGAATAGTTTTAAAAACCGGGTCGGATTGAATCATTGGTTCCCCTCTTGAAAAACTATCTTGCCGGGCTCCTTTTTCTGCCAACTCCTCCATCCACTTCACTTCCGATGGAGTTTGAAGTTCGCCCGTAGCCCCGACAATATAATTTGCAGGAAGCGAAATGGAAACATCAAAAGAGCCGAATTCGGAATAAAACTCTCCCTGATCGAGGTAAGGAATGGGGTGCCAGCCTTTGCTGTCGTATACCGCCGGTTTGGGATACCATTGGGTTATTTGGTACGATTGGCCAATGTGCCCTAATCGCGAAATACCGCCTCCGGGAATCTTCACCCGGAAAGGGGTAGTAATGATAATTTTTGCACCACTTAGAAGAGGAG
Source organism: Bacteroidota bacterium (assembly GCA_020048915.1). GTDB lineage: Bacteria > Bacteroidota > Bacteroidia > Bacteroidales > JAAUTT01 > JAAUTT01. Next base: position 9,833 of record JAIFLU010000093.1, read on the forward strand.
TATTTAAGATAAGCTTGCAAATATCGTTGTGTTCGGGATGAGGCTCACATTTTACCTCAATTCCATTTACCGCAAAGGCCAGCGAGTCCATAAAACCATTGTTTAATGGGTTATTGAATAACTCTTGGTTTTTATTTTCTCTCAGTTTTTGTTTGGCCAATGCTGTGCTATTATTTTTGTACGCATTAGGCCACAGGTGAAAATAAATGAACGCAAGCTCATCGGGAGAGTTGTTGATATATTCGAGTGTTTCCTGCCCATAGAGTTCATGCTTTGCGTCGTTTAGTTCGACTTGAATTTTGTAATTCACCTCCTGTTGCCAATAATTCTGGGCTTTTAAAAAGAAAACATTTGCGAAAAGGATTGATGCTAAAAGAAGAAGATGAAGTCTTGTTTTGGTTAGTGCAATTGTTGACATAAGATTTTTCGAAAAAATAAGAATTGAAAAATTGAAAATAAACTGATCAAAAGTAGAATTTTTATTTGTTTTAGCTGGTTAAACGGGTAAAGCGAATGTTCGATTTCGGGGATTTATCAATTTGGAACGAATAGCTATCAATATTTCAAATTGAAACAAATTCTGTTGTTACAGAATTGCCCGAAAGTTTTAATTGCCAAATCAGTTTCAAACAGAGACTCTCTACTTTACCTTTCCCATTATATATTCCAAGGCAATAATGGATTGGTTATATTGATTGAGCGCATCCAGATAATTGCTTTTAATAGCTAAAGCTCGCGACAGACTTTGGATATATTCGAGGTAGTCCATGGCTCCGGCTTTGTAGCTTTTGGTCGATTGGCTTATAATTAATTCAGTTTGAGGCAATGCTTGTTTTTCATAATAATCGATACTGCTTTTGTATTTGTTGTATTCCTGTATTAGCCCTTCAAATTCACCGGATAAAGCAGTTTTGGCATATTCGGCCTCTGTTTGAGCTATGTGGTAATTAATTTTTGAAGCTTTGATACCCGAAGAATGTGAAAAAATCCACAGAGGAATAGCAATTCCTGCCTGCATTCCTGTAAATCTGTCGGCTGCTGAAAAAGTGCGCAGCTCTCCGTTTACCTCCTGATTTCCGATAATTGACTGACTAAAATACCCAACTTTTAAATCGGGGAGTGCTTTAGCTTTTTCTACCTTCGATTCCATGCGAGCTATTTCCACTTGTTGATTATACATGGCAAGCGCTGGATTGCCCAATAATGCTGCACTGTCGCTTATTCCTGCCAAATTTAGCTTTACCAGAACGGTATCGGCAATAACGAAGTTTTGTTTTATGTTTAGCAGTGTACGAAGTTTACTTATATAAATATCGATATCGGCATTAGTCTGTTGAATGAAATTTTTAACTTCCAAACTCTGACTTTCAGCGCTTATTTGCTCCAGTTTATTGGTTTCTCCGATTTCTGCCCTTCGGGTGGCGGCTTTTAAAAAGCCGGTATAAAGACTATCCTGATAATTCAGTAAACTCAATTTAGAATAATAAAAAGATAATTGCCACCAATATGTTTTTACCTGATTTATAATTTCACTTTGGGTAGCATTCAATGCCAGTTCACTTTGTTTAACAGTTGCTTTAGCGAGTTTATGTTGATTGGCATAAACAGTAGGGAAAGCAAACGTTTGAGAAACTGTAAATCCGTTATCGACATTATACGAATTAAACCTCCCATATTCAAAATCGACATTGGTTTTTTCAATACCCCAAGCCTTTCCTTTCAGCGCCTTTTGAAGATCTACCCTATAACCTGCCGATCGCACGCTCAGGTTACTATCGGTTGCCTGCTGAATAGCCTGATTCAGTGTAATTATTCTTTTACCGGGCTCCTGAGAAAATCCCTGGTAAGGAATTAGCAGAACCAGTTGAATTATTATCCATATTGAGGTCGGGAATTTTATAAATGCACTCATCGTATGCTTTTTGGTTGATTATTATCTCAATACTATAATGCCTTAGAAATACTGGTAAAATTAACAAAGTAAAAATCATTTTAAACCATGCCTCTTTATTTTATAATCAAAAATCATTTCAAACCTAATAATCGTATATATTTACAGAATTATTTATGAAAGCTATCGCCTGCATATTATCCGTTTACATATTGGTACTCATTGCAATTCCTTGCATTGATGCACCTTTGGGCGATACATTACAGAATGTCGAACAAGCCGATCATTCAAATCACAATCATAATCATGAAAACGACCACTGTTCCCCGTTTTGTTCATGTCAATGTTGTGCTACTCCTGCTGTCTTTCAAAATTATGCCATTCAGTTTAACTGCTTTTTATTCGTACAAAAGCAATTTCCGGGTTATTCTTCCTCCTACATTTCTTCCCTGTTCGTTACTATTTGGCAACCGCCTAAAATTGCTTAAATACAAGTTGGTAGTGTTTAGTTGTAACTCCCTTAGGGACAACTATTAATACAGCTTTCAGCGTTAGTTGAGACATCACTATTCGTCTAACAACGGGAGAATCTGACTTTCCATATTTAGGAACTTTGTGTTTATAAAATTTAGGCTTTTGTTATGATTGAACGAATTATTCAATTTTCGATAAAGAATAAGTTTATCGTGGGGCTTTTTGTAGTCACATTAATTGGTTGGGGTACCTATTCCTTAACCAAACTGCCCATTGATGCCATTCCCGATATAACCAATAATCAGGTTCAGATTATCTCACTGGCACCTTCGTTGGCTGTGCAAGAGGTTGAGAGTTTTATAACGGCTCCGGTTGAGGTTGCAGTTGCCAATATTCCCAGCATTTTGGAGCTTCGTTCCATTTCCAGATTGGGCTTGTCGGTTATTACTGTTGTGTTTAAAGACGATGTAGATATTTATTGGGCCCGGCAGCAATTAAACGAACGAATTAAAGAAGCCGAAGAATCTATACCTCCGGGACTGGCTAAAATAGAACTGGCCCCCATTTCTACAGGTTTGGGAGAGATATACCAGTATCGACTTGCTGTGGATAAAGGATTGGAGAAAAAATACAACCCAATGGAATTGCGCACCTTGCAGGATTGGGTAATTCGTCGGGAAATGCTTGGTACATCCGGGGTGGCCGACATTAACAGTTATGGGGGATTTGTAAAACAATACGAAATTGCGGTTAATCCCGAAAGATTGAGAGGCATGAACCTTTCGTTAACCGATATTTTCCAATCGCTCGAAAAGAACAACGAAAATATTGGAAGCGCTTACATCGATAAAAAGCCAACTTCATATTTTATCCGGGGTATTGGCTTGGTTAAATCGCTGGAAGATATAGAAAAGATTGTTGTAAAAGTTAACCCTTCGGGAATCCCTATTTTAATCCGCGATATTGCAACGGTACAGTATGGCAGTGCAACGCGCTATGGGGCCCTTGTAATTGATACTACCGAGGCTGTTGGAGGTGTTGTTATGATGCTGAAAGGGGCAAACGCCCATGAGGTAATCGAAAACGTTGAAACACGGATTCAATCCATTCAAAAATCGTTGCCCGAAGGGGTTAAAATTGAACCTTTTCTTAATCGTTCCGATCTTGTTGGACGCGCCATTGGTACTGTTTCGAAAAATCTTGTCGAAGGAGCTTTAATCGTAATATTTATCCTCGTATTGCTTTTGGGAAACCTGCGTGCCGGACTAGTTGTAGCATCAGTAATTCCCCTTTCCATGCTTTTTGCCGTTTCATTAATGAACCTTTTTGGGGTTTCGGGTAACCTCATGAGTTTGGGGGCAATTGACTTCGGGTTGATAGTGGATGGCGCTGTTATAATTGTTGAAAGCGTGGTACATCGGATAAGTATGAGTAAAAGTCACCACCAGGGTATAGCAAGACTTTCGCAGCAGCAAATGGACGAAAACGTATTCGACTCAGCCAAACGAATGATGAGTTCGGCGACTTTTGGCCAAATTATTATTCTTATTGTTTACCTTCCTATAATGGCGTTGGTTGGGATCGAAGGAAAAATGTTTCGGCCTATGGCGCAGGTGGTTGCTTTTGCCATACTGGGTGCCGCCATACTTTCGCTGACATATGTTCCGATGGCTTCAGCATTGTTTCTGAGTAAAAATACCGAGCATAAGCGTAATTTTTCCGACAGGCTCATGGATTGGTTTCAGAAAGCCTTTAACCCAATTATAGCCTTTGCCTTACGAAGGAAATTATTGGTTTCGATGACGGCAATTATATTGTTCCTTTTTAGCATTTTTACCTTTAGCCGGTTAGGGGGTGAGTTTATTCCACAGCTCGAAGAAGGCGACCTGGCGGCAGGAGTAATTACCTTGCAGGGAGGTTCGCTTTCAAATACCATTGAAATGGTCCAAAAGGCGAATAAAATTTTACTCGATAATTTCCCGGAAATTAAACATACCGTTTGTAAAATTGGGGCTGGCGAAATACCTACTGATCCCACTCCCATGGAAACAGGCGATTATATTATTACCCTTAAGGATAAAAGCGAATGGACATCTGCCGAAACCCGCGAAGAACTGGTTGAAAAAATGGAAGAAAAGCTGGTAGTGTTAGCAGGGGTTAAATTCGAGTTTCAACAGCCTATTCAAATGCGCTTTAACGAATTAATGTCGGGTTCTAAGCAGGATATTGCCGTAAAAATATTTGGCGATGACTTGAATACACTATCTGAAAAAGCCGTGGATCTGGAACAGATCATTCAGAAGGTTGAGGGGGTTGAAGATATAAACGTCGAAAAAGTTACCGGTTTGGCGCAGGTGCAGGTCGAGTATAACCGTGACCGTTTAGCGCAATATGGCCTTTCGGTAGAAGAGGTAAACAGGGTACTTCGGGCGGCATTTGCCGGAAGTCAGGCAGGTGTGGTATTCGAAGAAGAAAAACGGTTTGGTCTTGTTGTTCGTTTAGACAAAGATTACCGCCGAAACCTCGACGATGTAAAGAGTCTTACTGTTGCACTTCCCAATGGAGGTCAAATACCTTTTGAACAAATAGCTGACATCGAAATAAAATCCGGCCCGGCCCAGGTTTCAAGAGAAAACACCAAACGTCGCATTACTATTGGCTTTAATGTTCGGAATCGCGATGTTCAAAGTGTAATTAACGAAATAACAAAACAGATAGACGAACAGGTAAAACTTCCAACAGGATATTATATATCGTATGGTGGTCAGTTTCAGAACCTGGTTGCAGCAAAAAACAGGCTTGCAATTGCCGTTCCCGTTGCACTGCTTCTTATTTTTGTATTGTTGTATTTTACGTTTCATTCGGTAAAGCAAAGTTTATTGATATTTTCGGCTGTCCCGATGTCGGCAATTGGAGGAGTTTTTGCTTTGTGGATGCTGAACATGAATTTTTCAATTTCAGCGGGGGTGGGTTTTATAGCCTTGTTTGGGGTGGCGGTGCTCAATGGTATTGTATTGATTGCCGAATTTAACCGCCTCGAAAAAGAGGGCATAGCCGATATTACCGAAAGGGTTTTAAAAGGCCTTCATATTCGATTGCGTCCTGTAATTATGACGGCTGCAGTGGCATCTCTTGGATTCTTGCCAATGGCGCTATCGACCTCTGCTGGCGCTGAAGTTCAAAAGCCGCTGGCAACGGTAGTCATTGGAGGACTAATTTCTGCCACCTTCCTGACATTAGTGGTTTTGCCTGTCTTTTATATTTTCTTTTCTACCCGAAGATTTAGATTTTCGATAAAAAAACAATCCCTAAAAACAGGATCATTATTATTGCTAATTCTTTTCAGCCCTCTCAGTTTCAAAACTACCAATGCGCAAAGGGCAAAAAGTGCAGAAAATAAGTTTACTAAGGTTTTTACCAATTCCAACCTGAGAATTTCTAAAAACCACAGCCAAAAATCTATTTCAATTGAATTTATTAAAGGAAAATCTTTTTAAAAAGCAGATTATGACAAAATATAATTTTATTCCAGCATTTATTATTTCAGTTTTCCTGTTGGCATTGGTTTCCTGCAGCGGAGGTAAAACCAATGAAACCGAAGAGGAAGAAGTGCTTCCTGAAGATATTGTTGAGTTACGCGACGATCAGCAAAAACTTGCCAATATTGAAACCGGAGCTATTGAAACGCGTTCGCTCAGTGGCACGCTTAAAGTAAGTGGCATTGTTGCCGTGGCTCCTCAAAATTTCGCCACTGTTTGTATGCCCATGGGTGGTTTTGTGAAAAGCACCCTGCTTATGCCCGGGAATGCCGTTAGTAAAGGACAAACGCTGGCAATTCTCGAAAATCAGGATTTTGTTGATATTCAACAAAACTATCTGGAAGCAAAAAATAAACTCGAATATGCTGCCGCAGAATATAAGCGGCACACGGAGCTTTATAAGGAAGATGTTTATTCCCAAAAGAATGTGCAACAGGTTGCATCCGATTATAAGAACCTCAAAGCGCAGGTGAAAGCATTGGAGCAGAAGCTGGCCCTTATCGGCATTAATCCCGCAAACCTTCACGAGGACGATATTAGCAGTTCTGTGGCTTTGGTGTCACCAATTTCGGGATATGTTAAAACAGTAAATGTGAACATAGGCAGATTCGTTTCACCCTCGGATATTTTATTCGAAATTGTCAATAGCGACAAGCTTTTTCTTGAGCTCACCCTGTTCGAAAAAGATGCTGCCAATGTTTCTGTGGGGCAGAAAATCCGCTTCTTTATTAACAATGAAACAGAACAGCACGAGGCAGTTATATACCAAACAGGTAAATCGATAAACACCGATAAAACCTATAAGGTATATGCAAGTGTCCCGGGAGTTTGTAAAAATGTCTTACCCGGCATGTATGTAAATGCTATTATCGAAGCCGCCAGCAATAAGGTGACAGCTCTTCCGTCCGATGCGGTTGTTAGTTTTGAAGATAAGGACTACATCTTTGTTTTCGACAAAACAAAGGAAGAAGATGGCAAGCCTTTTACCGAATACCGCATGATACAAGTGCATAAAGGAGTTAGTGACGGCGGATATACCGAAATTATCTTGCCCGAAGGTTTTGATAGTAATGCTGCCAAAGTGGTTGTGAAAGGTGCTTATAACCTGCTCTCTGCAAAAAAGAACGCGGGAGAAATGGCATGTTGATTTTTTAATTATAGAGGTATAAGTATCTTCTTGTTTTTCGGGATTAAATTGTCGAATTTGCTGTAAAATATAGTTTTGTATTAGCATAGTGTAAATAATCACCAATGAAAACCAATCAACCGGTATTTCAGAGTGGATATTATTTTAACTTTCGATTCTATTTATTTTAACGTCAGTTCGATGTAACATATAAGCTATTTGGTTAATTATCAGCAGCGTTTTTTCAATTGTGCATTTTACCTCCCCAACCCTCCTTAAAAAGGAGGGCTAACTGTTACTTCGAAACTGCAGTTATAGCCCCTTTTCAAGGGGTTGGGGTTATAATCAGCTGAAAATTAACAATATTAAACTGTTCTTATGCCGAACTCACGTTATTTTAATAGAATTCCAAATCAATAAGGCAAAATATTCCTAGTCTTAAAAGATATTGAAACGGATATATTAATTCATCAATAAACCAGTGCAATGAATTCTATCACAACGTTTGCTAATAATATGGAACGTGAGGTAAAATGGTATGGCTCCCCAAAGAATTGCTTCCATTCTACAAAACTATGTGCCGGAAAGCTAACCATGCAATACGAAAATGGAAACTTGCGGTATATTTCTTTAGGGAAACACGAAATTGTCCGGATGATATACCCGGCTGTTCGTGACAAATCATGGCTAACGGTACCGCCAGTTATTTTTAATGAAAAGGTAAACATATTACCCGATTCGTTTACAATTAAATACTCCTGCCAATATCAGCAGAACGAAATCGATTTTGTCGCAAACTACGTTATTGAAGGAAAGGCTGATAATTCCCTGACATTTGAAATGGATGGAATCGCTCTGAATTCGTTTTTAAAGAACAGAATCGGTTTTTGCGTTCACCACCCAATAGAAAGCCTAGCCGGAGAAGGATGTACAATTATCCACAGTAATAATTCCTCTGAAGATTCCTCTTTTCCTAAATTTATTTCTCCGCATCAGCCTTTTAAAGATATTTCTGCTATGGTATGGAAACCATCGAAGGATATTTCTGCAGAACTAAAATTTAGCGGAGAAGTATTTGAAACGGAAGATCAGCGAAATTGGACCGATGCCTCTTATAAAACCTATTGCACTCCTTTGGGTTTCCCATATCCTGTTTTAATAAAAAAAGGAGAGAAAATATATCAAAAAGTGGAGTTGAATGTAATTTCAACCATAGATGATGTTATAACAACAACCGATATTTTGTCAATCCAGGTACTCCCTGATGAATCCTATAGCTTTCCATCGATAGGAATCGGCCATTCTACCCGAAAAGGATCTTTGCATCTCCAGGAAAGTCAATTAATTAAAAAGCTACCTTTCGATCACTATCGGATGGATATTTATCTATTCAAAGAAAATTGGATGCAAGAGGCTTTCGATTCCTTGCAACAAGCTAACACAATGGGGTATCCACTGGAATTATCAGTTTTTTTTGATGACAATCCCACGAAGCAGGCAACCGCTTTTATTAATTGGGCAAAAAATTTTAATCTTAAAATTAAACTGATTACTATTTTCCATAAAACAAAGCAATCAACGCCCGATGGATTAATCGATGAGTTGCTTATACCGTTAAGGATTGCTTTCCCTGATACTTTGATTGGAGCAGGCACAAATGCTAATTTTGCTCAGCTAAACCGAGCACGTCCAAAACCTAATCTACTTGATTATTTGATGTTTTCTATACATCCCCAGGAGCACGCTTTTGACAATGCCAGCCTGGTTGAGAATTTAATGGCACAAAAATATGCAGTAGAGAGTGCCCAGCAATTTTCGGGTGGAAAGGGCATTCGGGTTTCGCCGGTAACTATGCAGCGCAGGTTTAATGCGAATATTGACAATTTTGAACCATCGGCAACCGGAAGCGATTGCCCGTCGCAGATCGACAACCGCCTGATGTCGCTTTTTGGAGCATCGTGGACACTAGGTAGTGTAAAATACTTAGGCGAATCGGAGGCAGATAGTCTTACTTATTATGAAACAGTAGGCGAACGGGGGTTAATTCAGGGAAATTTACAATCACCCTGGCCTGAAAATTTTGCATCTGTGCCAGGAATGGTTTTCCCGGTTTACCACCTATTTTCTTTTCTATTAAAACGAAAAAACGCACGGGTAATTAAATCGATTAGTTCTGCGCCGCTTTCAGCAGAGGCATTCGTTCTAGCAAATGGCACTGAAATATCCCTTATTGTGGTGAATTTTCAATCGTATGAAACAAAAGTTATAATAAAAGGTATAGAAGGGGAAATGGACTGCTTGGTTTTAGATGAAAATAGTTATTCAATCGGTGTAAGCGATGCGAATTGGTTAGAGAAAGCGGCTTCTGATCGGGTGTCGTTGCAAGACCCTCTAATACTCACGCCATTCTCTATAATATTCCTCAGTTCGGCCCAGAATTGAACCTGATTAATTAATACGGTAGTCACTTTAAGCTTTCCTCTAAGTATGGGAAGTACATTGAGCAATAGAATTTCAATAGCTATCATCATATACCTTGATACTCCTCTCAAATTTCCATTTTTATTTCAATTACTATGTTTTTTGTTATAAATCCTTTTTAGGCAGGGTTTCAAAATTCAGTTTTTATGCAATAGAAAAATTCGCATTATTGTTTGGACACAGATATCCCTCTAAAAAATGGCTAATAATAGTAGCTACGTTCTAACATTTTTTTGTTGAAAGATATTTCAATTTAAAAAAACGATTATATTTGTATCATAACAGTACATAACAGTATTTGTATAATATTGAAAACTAACTAATAACTAAGAAATTCTATGGTACTTGTTCAGAATTATTCTCTTGCTGTGCTTCTTTGTGCTCTGGCGATGGTTTGTTGGGGCTCCTGGCAAAACACCCAAAACCTGATTGGTAAATCGTGGCGTTTTGAGCTCTTTTATTGGGACTATTCCATTGGGATATTACTATTCGCTGTATTAATGGCTTTTACTTTTGGTAGTTTTGGTAACGATGGTCGCAGCTTTATACCCGATCTGATGCAGGCCAATAGTTCAAATTTACTTTCAGCGGCCATTGGTGGGGCTATCTGGAATTTGGGCACATTACTATTGGTAGCATCTATTTCAATAGCCGGCATGTCTGTTGCATTTCCAATAGGAGGAGGAATTGGTTGGTTACTGGGAATATTTATTAATTATATGGGAAAACCCGAAGGAAACCCATATTTTCTATTCTCAGGGTGTTTCTTTATTTTATTGGCAATAATCGTTAGCATGCAGTCGTATAAAAAATTAGCTTCATCACAACAAAAACCGACCTTTAATGGGATTATACTCTCGGTAGCGGCAGGATTGTGTATTGCGCTATTTTACAGGTTTGTCGCTTCTTCGCTGGCGACAGATTTTTCGGAAGCCGATGCCGGAAAGATTTCATCGTATACAGCGGTTGTATTCTTTTCTATTGGAGCTTTGATATGTACCTTAATCCTCAACCCCTTGTTTATGGCAAAACCAGTGCAAGGGAAGCCAGTTAAAATGGATGCTTTTTTTAAAGCTACCCCTAGAACCCATTTATTGGGCATACTAGGAGGTGTAATTTGGTGTTTGGGCAATTCGGTCAGTTTTATGGCGGTTGGCGCAGCAAGCCCTGCCATTTCGTATGGGTTAAGTAATTCAGCACCTATAGTTGCTGCCATATGGGGCATTTTTATTTGGAAAGAATTTAAGGATGCTCCGAAAGGAACCAATATGCTTTTAAGCCTTATGTTTCTTTTTTATTTAATTGGATTAGTGTTAATTGTATACTCAAGATTCGCTTAAAAATTATATCAAATAAAAGAGGTATGAAAAAACTATTCACAATAATGACACTTATTGCAATTATGGCCAATATGGTAATTGCTCAGAAAAATTCATGGAAAGGGGCATCCGTTGATCTAAAGCATGGTAAACTTAAAGTTTCGGAAAACAATCGTTTTCTTCAGTTCGAAGATGGAACTCCATTCTTTTACCTGGGCGATACCGGATGGGAATTATTTCACCGACTGAATAAAGCTGAAACTGAAAAATATCTTGAAAATCGCCGCTCGAAAGGATATACAGTTATCCAGGCTGTTGCGCTGGCTGAACTAGACGGATTAAACACCCCAAATGCTGAAGGGAATAAGCCCTTGATTGATAACGATCCGCTTAAACCTAACGAAGCCTACTTTCAGCATGTTGACTGGGTAATTAAAAAAGCTGCCGAAAAAGGCATTTTTATAGGACTGCTTCCAACCTGGGGCGATAAATGGAATAAAAAATGGGGAACAGGGCCTGTTATTTTCACACCAGAAAATGCCCAGGCTTTCGGAAAATATTTAGGTGAACGCTATAAGAATTCTCCTAACATCATCTGGATTTTAGGTGGAGACCGTCCTATTGAAGAAGATATACATACCCAGATTATTCGCAAAATGGCAAAGGGCCTGAAGCTTGGCGACGGGGGCTCGCATCTGATTTCGTTTCATCCTCAGGGTGGCCAGGGGTCAGCACAAAATTTTCATAAAGATGAGTGGCTCGATTTTAACATGCGCCAGAACGGCCATAGCATGAGCTATACCGAACGGTATGTAAAAACATTGGAAGATTATAACCTTGAACCTGTAAAACCTGTGATTGATGCCGAACCTATTTATGAGGACCATCCCATCAATTTCAAACCCGATGAAAACGGACATTCTACTGCTGCCGATGTTCGCAGACCGTTGTACTGGGATCTGTTCAGTGGTGCTTGCGGACATACTTATGGACATCATTCGGTTTGGCAAATGTGGTCGCCCGACCGCCAACCTATAAACCGACCGCTTATGCCCTGGTTTGAAGCAATTGACCAACCAGGAGCCGGACAGATGATGTATGGCCGCTTACTGATGGAATCAAGGCCGTATTTTAATAGAATTCCCGACAACTCGATTATTGTTCCCGAAACGGTTACTTCATCAGTTCCCGGAGTCGGATCCTATCGGTTTGTGTCTACCCGCGACCAGGATGGAACCTATGCCATGATATATGTTCCGGTAGGCCGTAAATTCTCGGTAAGGATGGATGTGATCAAAGGGAACGGTGTAATTGCCTGGTGGTATAATCCGCGCAACGGGAATGCTGTTAAGATCGGAAATTTCACAAACACCGGAACACAAACATTTACCACGCCCGATCATGGTGAAAACCTCGATTGGATACTCGTTTTGGACGATGCTTCGAAAAAATATCCTGCACCCGGTACCTCAACAGTAAAATAAATGCGTCTAGGAATTTCATCATATACATATACATGGGCAATTGGCGTTCCGGAACAATTACCTGATATTCCATTAACTGCCTGGGGACTTGTAGATAAGGCCAATGAATTAAATGTTCAACTTGTTCAATTTGCAGATAATATCCCTTTGGATAAACTCAGTGAAAAGGAACAACTGGGTTTATTTTTATATGCCAAGAATTTTGGAATTTCGCTTGAAATTGGTTCGCGTGGCCTCACTACCGAAAACACTCTCAAGTATATTCAGCTGGCTGAGCGTTTTCGTTCTCCTATATTACGGATGGTAATTGATAATCCAGGTTACGAACCTGCCATTGAAGAAGTTATACAGATCATTTTAGCTTTGGTACCAGAGTTGGAATCCCGAAATATCAAACTGGTACTTGAGAACCATGACAGGCTAAAAGCAATAGAGTTTAAACAGATCATTCAGCAGGTAGGAAGCCAATACGTTGGTATTTGTCTTGATTCAGTCAATTCGATGGGTGCCGGGGAAGGTTTTGAAACTGTTTCGGATACGCTGCTTCCCTATACGTACAATTTACATATTAAAGATTTTTCCATATGCCGGGTTTCGCACAAAATGGGATTTGTAATTGAGGGCAAGCCAGCCGGGCAGGGCTTGCTTAATATCCCGTTACTTTTGCAGAAACTCCAGCAAGCAACCAATTGTCCTTCCGGAATACTCGAACTTTGGACTCCATTTCAATCTTCTCTGGCTGAAACAATAGCGCTTGAATATAAATGGGCTACAGAGAGCGTAGCCTTCTTAAAACAATATCTTACATAAACATTTGGCAAATAGGGCAAGCGCTTTTAGCATTTATAAACTGTAATTTCAAACATCAACATTTTTAAAGATATGAAAAAGTTGAAAGGGGCAATTTTGGGATGTGGATTTTGGTCTCAGTTTCAAATTGGCGGATGGATGGAACTTCCCGAGGTGGAGATCGTAGCCTTATATAACCGAACCCTAGAGAAAGCCGAAGAAAAAGCAAGAATGTTTGGAATCAAGCACTTTTACAATGATGCAGAGGTCTTGTTGAAAAGCCATCCGGAGATTGATTTTGTAGATATTATAACGGATGTGGATACACATTTCAAATTTGTAGAAATTGCAGTCCGATACAAAAAGGATATAATTTGTCAAAAACCCATGGCTCCAACCTTGGAAACTGCTCAAAAAATGGTGAAGCTTTGCAGGGATGCCGGTGTTAAATATTATGTACACGAAAACTATCGGTGGCAGCCACAATTTCGAAGAGTAAAAGAACTCATTGATTCAGGAATAATAGGAAAACCATTTCGATGCAAAACTGCATTTAATACAGCCTTTCCTCTATTTGAAACCCAACCTTTTTTAGCCGAACTGGAACAATTTGCACTTACCGATCAAGGTTCCCATCAGTTTGATGTTTTGCGGTTTTTCTTTGGAGAACCCGAAAGCTTGTATTGTTATACACAACAGGTAAATCCAACAATTAAAGGGGAAGACGTGGCTACTACCCTAATAAGAATGAAAAATGGGGTTAGTTGTATCCAGGAAATTTCATTTAGTTCGATGCTCGAACAGGAAGTTTTTCCTCAAACACTAATGTTGGTTGAAGGAAGCAAAGGGAGTATCCGGCTTGATCCCGGATTGAATATTAAAATTACTACATCTGAGGGAACAGTGACAGAGGAAGTTCCTCTAGAAAAGTACTGGTGGCAAACAGAGCGTCTTACCAATGAGCCTCCCAGCATTGTTTCGTGCAACAAAAATATTCTGGACGATATGCTTGGAAAAGGCAACGCAGAAACTAGCGGTGCTGATAATTTGAAAACCGTCGAAATGGTTTTTGCCGGTTATGATTCGACAAAAAACAACAAGGTTATATACTTTTAATGGAGCGGTAGATATTTCAAAAATGATTTATCCAAAACATTAATATACTTCAAAATGAAAAAAGTAACATTAGTTGGAGCAGGTGGTAAAATGGGGATGCGTCTCACCCATAATCTTAAAAACTCAAGTTATGAAATGTCTTATCTTGAAGTCAGCCCTTTAGGTATAGAACGTCTTCACGAGAAAGGAATAGCGGTTGCAGATCAAAATAATGTGATTCCTGAAGCCGATGTTGTGATTTTAGCTGTTCCCGATGTTGCACTGGAAAAAGTATCTTCCGAATTTATCCCAAAAATGAAATCAGGAGCTATTGCCGTAACGCTAGATCCGGCGGCGGCCTTTGCCGGAAAGCTTTTTGACAGGTCTGACATAGCCTATTTTATAACCCATCCTGCACATCCATCTATTTTTAATTGGGAGCCAAATGAATTGGCAATGAAAGATCATTTTGGCGGAGTGTCAGCAAAGCAGGCAATTGTTTGTGCATTGATGCGGGGTACTGAAAATGATTATTTAACAGGCGAAAGTTTAGCGAAAGTATTTTATGGCCCAATTTCAAAATCGCACCGGATCACTGTTGAGCAAATGGGATTATTAGAACCCGCATTGGTCGAAACCCTTGCCTCTACCTGTATTTACGTTATCCGTCAAGGGTTGGAAGAAGTTATAAAGAAGGGTGTGCCTGCTGAAGCGGCACGCGATTTTTTACTGGGACACCTGCGAATTCAACTCGCAGTGCTTTTTGATGAAATTCCGGGAGCTGTTTTCTCCGATGCCGCCAACAAGGCTCTTCAACGCGGGTTGAAAGAATTTATTAAAGAAGATTGGAGAAAAGTATTCGAGAGTGAAAATGTAAAGGAGCAAATTAAGGCTATCACATAAAGCAGGAAATGATTGTGCTTATTTTTGCTATATGCATAAATCCTGCAAACCTTTCACAGGATACCACAAGATATAATGTATAAAGGAGCCAATGACAGTGGATATACCGAAATTATTTTACCCGAAGGGTTCGATGGTTTTACTGCCAAGGTTGTTGTGAAAAGCACCTGTAATTTGCTGTCGGCTCAAAGTGAGGGATAGTTAAGCTGCTGAATCGTTACAACAGATTACTAAGATTCTTCTGAATTTGTTTGTGATATATTGGTGAAAAATTAAAATCAAAAGTACATTACAAATAACCAGAATTGGGTATGTTGTCGGCTTTATGTAAATAAATATAACCATATGTTACATGTTTTCCTGTCTGGAATGTTATAAAACTCAAACCCTAAAAAGGCTATTTTTAATTGGCAAAAAAAATGTACGTTTGTTTCCCAGATAACTAACGGAAATGCATTTGAGAGATATAGATAATCCAAATACATTAGATGATCGCCAGCTTTGGGACAATTTTAAATCTGGTAATTCTGAGGCGCTTTCTACAATATTCCTGCAGCATTTCGATTTGCTTTTAAGCTATACAACGCGCCTGACAAACGATACTGACGAAACCAAAGATTTAATACAAGAGTTATTTTTAAAACTCTGGAAAAACCGAAATAATCTGGGTGATTGCAATTCTATTAAATATTATTTATTAAGATCGATGCGAAGTCTGGTGATTGACCAGAAAAAGAAGAGCGCTAAAATTATTACCACTCAAATTAACGAGACAAATATACCTTTCGAACTCTCCTTCGAGTCAATAATTATTCAAAATCAGACAGAAAGCGAACGATTGGAGAAAGTAGATAAAGCTCTTGAATCGCTCTCCAAACGTCAGCAAGAAGCTATTTTCCTCCGGTATTATGAGCAAATTGAATATCCTGAAATTTCCGAAATAATGACTCTTAATATTCAATCGGTTAGAAACCTAATCCATTCCGGAATTCAGGTTTTGAGAGATCAACTCTCATAGCGTTAAAATGCATTTTCATCTTTTCTCTAAAATAAATTATTTTTTTTGAGTATAAAGGCAATAACCTGTCGTTTTCATTTTGAAAGATTATGGAAAACAATTTTAACAACGGGATGGATTATTTAAATTATTTGTGTGAGGATTTTCTGGAGAACACTTCTTTTCAATCCTATGTAAAAGGGCAGAAAAAAGAGGATGTTGTTTTTTGGGAAAGCTGGATAAAAAGTCATCCTGAGAAACATTCGGAGGTTAATTTGGCGCGAGATATTCTGTTGGGGCTTTCCTCTCAAAAGCAACTAAAAAAAAGTATTTCGAAAGAAGAAGAACTTAAAAAGCTTCTAAATTCTATTACTGCTGAGGAGGTTACAGACCGTTTTGATCCGGGTAAAGGGCAAGTAATGTTTAATTTTGTTCGAATTGCGGCAATTGCTATTTTGTTAATCGGTTTTGGAGTAGGACTGAGATTTCTGGTATTCAATAAAAAACAAGGGACCCCAACCGACCTGGCATATAAAGTACTTAGCACACCACGTGGTAAGCGCATGAAGATAACCCTCCCCGACAGTACTAAAATCTGGCTGAATTCGGAAAGTACATTACGCTACAGCAATGACTTTGACGATATTGATCGGAAAGTTTATCTTACAGGAGAGGCATATTTTGATGTTATCGAAAATAAGTCGAAACCATTTTATGTATATGCTTCCGAAATTCGGGTTAAAGTTTTAGGAACTGCATTTAATGTAAAATCCTATCCCGAGGATAATTATGTTGAAACAACCCTGGAACGCGGCAAAATCCATATAGAACGGTTAGACGAAAAACATAAAAAGGATCCCATTATTGCGTTAGACCCGAATCAAAAAGTTATTCTTTATAAATCAGGATTTGAGCCAGTTGAAAATCATGTTAGTTCAAGAAAGAAGGATAAAATTGAAAAAATAACCACTAAACAGGTTGTTATTAGTAATAATGTTCGAACTGATTTATACACCTCCTGGAGAAACGAAAAACTTATTTTCAGAAGTGAACCTTTAGGAAGTTTAAAATCAAGAATGGAGCGTTGGTACAATATTCCAATAGTTGTAAAAGATACAGGGCTATATAAAAAGAAATTCACGGGAACTTTTGTGAACGAACCAATTCAGCAAGCCTTAAAAGCTTTTTGTGTAGCTTCTGAGCTTAATTTTAAAATACAAAACGACACAGTATATCTTATGCCTGAAACAAAAAACTAAATACAAGTACTAACTAAAAAACTAAACTGCCTATGCGAAACTAAAACTATTTGCATTTGACTTAAAAAAGAATCGGAAAATGCGGGGGCATCTTCCGATCAAATTTGAGTTAAAATTTCGTAATTGTCATACATACAGAACTATGACAAAAACAACTATTAACTAATAATCAAACACTCAAAATTATGGTAAAAAAAAGAAAGTATTGCAATTATTTGCAAAAAAAAGGTATTAGTAAACTACTAACTATTATGAGACTAATCATTCTATTAACCATTGCAGGTGTAATGCAGGCAAACGCCAATGGTCTCTCTCAGGTATTTACCATCACAGGTAAAAAAGTCACAATCAAAGAAATTGTCAGTCAAATTGAAAAAACCAGCAGCTTCAAGTTTCTGTATCAGGACGAAGTGGTCGAAAGTGCCGACAGGTTAGATATTGATGTTTATAAACAACCAATAGAGCAAGTACTTGAAAAATTGCTTGCTAATTCCAATCTGGGATTTAAGCGGTTCGACGATAATTTAATTGTCCTAACCAGGGCCACAAATGAAAGGCTGCAGGAAATAACAGTAAAGGGAACAATAGTTTCCAGCCTCTCCAGAGAACCTCTTCCGGGAGTTAGTATAGTTGTAAAAGGAACCACCAGGGGAACGGTTTCGGATTTAAACGGAAAATATTCCATTGATGTCCCCTCTGCTGATGCCATATTATTAATCTCTTCAATTGGCTACCTGGCCGAAGAAATTGCTGTTGCCGGAAGGACAACTATTGATATTAAACTTTCTGAAAATATCCAAAAACTTGATGAAGTTGTGGTAGTTGGGTATGGAACAACTAAAAGATCGGATTTAACGGGCTCTGTTGGCTCTGTTAAAGGCGAAGAAATAGGAAATCAAACTGTTAACAGTGTTGCAGCAGCTTTGCAAAGCAGGGTTTCCGGCGTTAAAATTAATAGTACTAGTGGTGCTCCCGGAACTAATGCCCAGATATTTATTCGTGGGTTTGGTAACTTTCAGGGTATACCTCCTCTTTGGATTATTGATGGCGTGCAGTATTCAGGTGAAGATCCCGGATCACAAATCAGTTTGAAAGATATTGAAAGTATTGATATTCTTAAAGACGGATCTTCTTCGGCTATTTATGGGTCACAAGGAGCCGGCGGGGTTATTATTGTAACAACAAAATCTGGAAAAGCAGGTAAATTGCAAATAAATTTTAGTACAGGACATAGCCAAACTTCAAATTATAATCTGCCAAGCTTGTTGAATAAAGAGCAATATATTGAGACAAGAAATGCATATTTTCCAAATGGAGTATGGAAAGATGTAAATTTAAATAGCTATCCTACAACTGATTGGGTGGATGTGATGACCCAAAAGGGATCCAGAAAGACCTATGATTTTTCAGTAGCAGGAGGCAATGATAAATCTACTTTTTATATCGGAACCAGTTATCTGAAGGAAAAAGGCACTTTGGTTGAAAGTACTATTGAACGTCTTGGCTTGCGTATTAATTCTGATCACAAACTTTCCAAATGGGCTACTTTTGGAGAAAGGATATATTTATTCAGAACAAATTCAGAAGGTAATCCTACTTCTCCAAGAAATATTTATAGAACATCTCCTGGTTCGGCGATTTACGATGAGGATCGCACTAATCCATGGTATCCAGGCACATGGGGTTATTTAGATGGAGCTTCTCCATGGGTGGGATATAATGCCTATGCAAGCACTCAAATCTCAAGGTCTAAGAGTAATAATGAAGCGTTAGAAGGCAGTGTTTATATGGCTGTTAAACCATTCAAAGGACTGGAATGGAAAACAACTGGTGGAATGTTGGCTCAAAAGAATTTCGGAAGTAATTCTCAAACGCCTTATTATCTTGGAGCGCAATCTAACTCAGGCACTAAAGATAAGGCAACCTATAACGAAAACTGGGGCAACTCATATAAGTATACCTTAAACTCAGTATTAACTTACAATGTAAACATTGGGAAACATAACATTTCTCCAATGGTTGGTTTTGAAAGCATTCAAGGTACCTGGGCTGGAATAAACGGAAGTTTTAACTATTATTTCAATAAAGACTGGCCAACAATGTTGGATCAGGGACAACAAAATCCAGCCAATAATTGGTACAGAAATGTTGGAAGCTCTAATGCCGATATGGATCGATTATATTCATATTTTGGTCGTTTGAAATATGATTTTGCAAGTAAATATTTCTTAACCTTCAATGTTAGAAGGGACGCCTCCTCAAAATTTGGAACAAATAATCGGGTTGGTCTATTCCCTTCGGCCTCTGCGGCTTGGAAAATAAGCGAAGAAGAGTTTATAAAAAGTGTACCAATAATCTCACTTCTAAAATTACGTGCTGAATATGGTGCTGTGGGTAATGATAGGATTCCTTCGTTATATTACCTGAAATTCTACGAAATGAGTCAAAATTATTCTTTTGAGAATAGCTTAGGGTCTTCAGGGATTCAACTGCAATCGAAACTCCCAAATAACAATATCAAATGGGAAGCAATGGTAACCAAAGGTCTCGCGCTCGATTGGGGATTAATGGATAATAAGCTAACCGGTACATTTGGATATTATAATAAGTCATCAAAAGACTTGTTGTATAATCTTCCTATTCAGGCATCTGCAGGTCTTGGTTCATTTGTATTTACTAATGTTGGAGAGGTTAAGAACAGTGGTTTTGAAGTAGATGTTTTATGGAAAGAAACCAAGGGAGATTTCAGCTATTCGATTGGCATCAATTGTGCTACTCTTAATAACGAAGTAGTAAATTTGGACGGTATTAATAATGCCCCTATCGAAGGTGCTTCCGGTGTAATTAATGAACAAGGAGATCAGGTTTTCTATAAGTCAGAAGTGGGTAAACCATTTGCCAGTTTTTATGGTTATAAGACAACTGGAATTATGCAACAAGGTCAAACTTCCCCTTATACTGCCGGGCCAAGTAATGTTGCTCCTAAACCAGGAGATTTGCTTTACGAAGATGTAAATGCAGATGGTGCTATTAACAATAAAGATAAACAATATATCGGCAATCCTTGGGCTAAATTTAGTTATGGTATAAATGCCAGCGCTGAATGGAAAGGAATTGATGTAAGTATTCTGTTTTCAGGAGAAGCCGGGCAGGATGTTATTAACGCCAGAACACCCATCATAGGAACTATTTATGGCGACTATAACACTACCGACGATATTTATAAGAACTCTCTGTTCCTAGGCAATGGTATAACCTCCCGTCCTGCACATTTACAAGCAGATGGATCAGTTGACCCAAATGGCAATTATAGAGTATTTAGCGATTTCTGGGTTGAAAAAGGTAGTTTCCTTAAATTAAGAAATCTGCAACTTGGTTATACCATTCCATCGAGCTTATTAAGCAAATATGGTGTTGGTAAATTAAGGATTTACCTGGCAGGTCAAAACCTTTTAACTTTTACCAAATATACAGGTATCGATCCTGAAACTACCGCTGGTACAGTTAATAATGTAATATCTGGAGGTATGGCTGATAATAATACCTACTTCCCTATCAAGACCTATACTTTTGGACTTGATTTGAGTTTCTAGGTAACGGATTAAGGTTTTTAATTTAAAAATGCATAAGAAATATGAAAAATACTATAATAACAGCAATACTTATATTTTTTACGGTTGGAATACTATCTTCCTGTAAAGAAGATTATCTGGACATAAAAAACGACGCATTGATTACCAGCAGTTCGTTCCCAGCAAGGTTAAGCGATATCGAAAAAGAAATTGGGGCAACCTATGGTTTCAGAAGCGGAAGAATTTGGAATTTTCCTCAAGTAATGGCTTCCTATGGAATGGAGCATTTTATGTTTGATGGTAAGCCCGATAGATTTCCTTCAGCAATGACTAACGGGCTTAACTATATTGTAAACGAACCTGAATTATGGGGCGAAAATCTTTTTGTATTGTCATATGACAACATTAAAAGAGAGAACTCAGTGATTGGGGATATTCAAAAGTACAAACTAACTGCTCCTGAAAGCGAAAAGCAACTTCTTGATGTAATGCTAGGAGAAGCATATGTAAGCAGGGCTGTAGATTATTTTTACCTTACAGGTTTTTATAGTGAAGCTATTGGGGACAATAATACTGCAAAGGGTTTAATTCTAAGCGATAAGATTGCATCAAGCCGTGAGGAAACTTTTAAAGGTAGAGCTACCGTTAAGGAATCATATGATTTTATCATAAACGATTTGAAACAAGCGGTTACTTTAATGGGAGATCATGAGTGGGCCGACGGAATGAAAGGGAGATTTACAGGTATCGGAGCCAAAGCATTACTAGGTAAAATCTATGTATATTTAGAAAGATGGCCTGATGCTGTCAAAACTCTTGGCGAAGTTGTAAATGACCCAAAGGTTAAATTAGCTTCAACTGCCTCATTTAAAAATATGTGGGTTGATGGGGGTGTTGATGAATTTAATGGTGAATCGCTACTACAAGTTAACAATACCAACACTGTGGAAGATTCGTGGTGGGGTGGAACCAACCAGGGAACAGAGAGAATGTATGGAACTGCTTATTGGAAAGATAATGCAGCTTCAGGAACAGGTAGTTGGAACATGGGTTTTTATCCGGATGCAAACATAAAACGTTTTGGTTACAATCAGGCACATTGGGGCACTCCAATGAATGCAGCATATATTGCCCAGGCAAATACTCAAAGATCCGCAAGCCCTGCCGCTCACGACCCTCGTTTATTTATGTATGCCTACCAGCCTTGGGTTGACGAGATTACAGCCAGTGATGGTAAAAATTATCCTGTTTCCTATCCTGCAGAAGGTCTTACTTCCTGGTGGGCTCAATTCCACACTTTTTCACTTAAAAAGTTCACTTATACCAACTTCAAAGATGGTACTTATGGAAGCCAAACAAGGGTTAATATGCCAATCATTAGGGTAGCTGATGTTTATTTGCTGTATGCCGAAGCGTTGATTAAATCTGGCGGAAGTTCAGCAACTGCACTTGACTATATAAATAAAGTTCACAGAAGAGCATATGGATATAATCCGAATGCTGCTTCACCTGTTGATTATAATAGCCTAACTTCCCCAACATTAGCTCCTTCTAACGATCAGGTTTGTTCAAACAATCCGCTTCGTTACGAAAGATGGGCAGAGCTTCAAGGCGAAAACTCCTGGTGGTTTGATATCAAGCGTTGGAAACTTGCACCTCAGGAAAGTGCTTATTATGGATATACAACAGCTTTAGGTACCTGGAATCCTATTGTTTGGGACGACCGTTTTTACTCATGGCCATTACCACAGAACGAAATTGCCACATCAAACGGGTTAGTTGAGCAAAATACAGGCTTCTAATTGAAATTATGAAAAATATTAAGTAGGCTTGGTTGTTAATGCCAGGCTTACTTAATATTATTTCAGAGAAAAACCATATTAAACTGTTCTACTATTATTGAACCTTATTGCATAATCAAACGAATGAAAGTAATTATACAATTGCTAAGCTATCTCAAAACAACGAAATACGATATTTTAAAAATACATTTAATTAAAAATTTTTCAACTAATAAAAAGACACACCTTACTAGTCGAAAATATAATTGAATTTCTAATTTCATGAATATTTAATTAAATAATTTAAAGAACCCCCCAACCTTAAAATGCTGAGGCAAGATAAAATAACCCCAATGACAGAATTTGAATTAACAGCAAAGAATAGTAGTAATATGAAATTTAAAATTATTTCATTTCTGCTTCCTTTCTTATTGCTGGTTATTATTGAACTGCTATTAAGGCTTTTTAACTATGGTTACAACACCTCTGTAATAATAGAAGATAAGGAGTTTCCCGGGTATTGCTATTTAAACCCTGATTTATCAAAAAAATACTTTACATCCGAACAATTAGCAACTTCAGGAAACAAGGATTATTTCCAAAAGAAAAAGGGTGATAACACTTTCAGGATATTTGTATTGGGAGAATCTACAGCTCTTGGTTTTCCATATAACCATAACGGTTCTATTTCCAGGATGCTAAAATACCAACTGGAAAGAAGCTACCCCAATATTAGCTTCGATGTTATTAACTGTTCTATGGTTGGAGTTAATTCATATACTGTTTTAGACATTTCCAAAGGTCTTATAGACTTTCAACCAGATGCTGTTGTTATTCATATGGGGCATAATGAGTATTACGGTGCCTTAGGAGTTGGTTCGACCAATAAATTAGGCCGTAATCGGAACATTGTTTATGCAACAATCTATTTGCGCCAGATGCGCATCTTCCAGGCATTGTTGAAATTCAGGGAATTTATAATCAAAAAGATAAGCCCTGCGGAGCCCGATAAATTCAAAAACAGAATGGAACGCATGGCAGATAAAAACGTGCTGTTTAATTCTGAATTGTACCAGGCAGGCATTAACCAATTTGAAGGCAATTTAGCAGAAATTCTTGAGCTATATAAGAAAAATAAGGTTCCTGTATTTATCAGTAGTATTATCAGCAACGAAAAAGATCAGATGCCTTTTGAGAGCCAGACTTTGAAATTGCACGAAAACGATGTGTGGTATAAATTATATGTTCAGGCACTCGATCATTTAAAAAAGGCCGAAAAGGATAAAGCCTACGAATTGCTTACTAAAATTAATGAAATCGACAGTACGTATGCTACCGCTCAGTTTTTCGAAGGACAACTAGCCTATGAGCAAAATAAGTTTGTTGAAGCAAAAAGGTGTTTTGTGAATGCTAAAGAACTCGATATTGTTCGATTCAGAGCACCCGAAAAGATTAACAAAACCATTGAACGCGAAGCAAAAAAGTACCAGAACTATTTTGTTGATGTTAAAAATGCTTTTGAAAAGCATTCCCCGCACGGAATAATAGGAAAGGAGCTTGTACTGGAGCATCTGCACCCCAATATTGATGGTTATTTTTTAATTGCCGAGAGTTTTTTTCAAGCCATTAACAAATCAAATCTCATTAAGTCCGGCTATGAGGAGCAGCCTGTAGAAAAAATAAGAGCTCAATATCCTATCACATCGGTTGATAGCATTAGAGGCCTATATGAAGTATATATGCTAAAAGAAAGTTGGCCTTTTAATGAAAAAATTCCAGACTCCATATCGAGCAAAGGTTCCTATCCAGAACAAATAGCTGGTGGTTTATCAGTCAAACAACTTTTATGGAACCAGGCAATGGCAATGCTCGAAGAGTACTATATTAAAAATAACGATAAGGCTGGTCAGCTTAGGGTAAACGAAGCATTGGCACTGGAGTTTTGCTTTGATTCCCAATTTCCACTTAAGGCAGGTAAACTGAGCGATGAAATTAATGATTATGAAAGGGCTGCCTTCTATTATAAAAAAGCATTTCTTTTAAGTCCTAACTTTGAAAATGCTAAAAAAGCGTTTCTGGCATATTTGAAATTTGATAAACCTGAGAATTCCCTGATATTTATCGACTATGCTATTTCAAATAATGCAAGTAATTATGATATGAATGCGTTTAAACAAGGTGTGCTAAAAATAATTGATCTTCAAAAAGCAATGTCTGCTAATCCTGACAATACAAAAATTTTTGAAGAAATCGCTTTAACATATCAGGCATTGGGCAATGAGGTAGGGACAAAAAAATATCTTGCTTTGATTAAAAAAGAACCTTTCCTTAAGGATCCTCACTATTTATCACAGCCTAAATAGCTTACAAAATGGATGGAATATTGAATATCACCAAAAAACAAATTTCGGAAACAGGAATTGTTTTTGCTATTATTTCAATTTTTTCCAATATTTTTTGGCATTTCAATCTTGGCTTATGGATTGGAATAGGTCTTCTTTTGGTCACCTTGTTAATGCCTGTTTTAATCTATCCATTAGCTTTTCTTTGGTTTGGGTTATCCCATATTCTGGGCTGGGTATCTACTCGTTTAATTCTTTGCGTTTTATTCTTTCTGTTTGTTACTCCTGTTGGTTTAATGAGGCGTTTGTTTAAGAAGGACTCCCTTCAATTACGAATGTTTAAAAAGGTTGGGGGTTCAGCTTTCAAAGAGCGCAATCATACGTATGGTATGTCCGATTTGAAATACCCGTTTTAAAAATATATTTTTCACAAAGTCACTTGTAAGAACTTAAAAAACGTTACAATGGAATTTCTCAAAGAGTTATGGTTATTTCTGAAAACCCGAAAAAAATACTGGTTGATGCCGCTTATTTTTATTTTACTTCTTCTCGGGGGACTTATTATATTAACAGGAGGGTCTGCCCTGGCGCCGTTTATTTATTCATTATTCTAATAACTATAGGTGAAAGTGGTTCTGGGAATTTCAGCATTTTATCACGACAGTGCAGCAGCCTTGGTTGTTGATGGGAGAATTATTGCCGCCGCCCAGGAGGAGCGTTTTACCCGT
This sequence comes from Bacteroidota bacterium, assembly GCA_020048915.1. Lineage (GTDB taxonomy): Bacteria > Bacteroidota > Bacteroidia > Bacteroidales > JAAUTT01 > JAAUTT01. The sequence continues at coordinate 35,613 of JAIFLU010000093.1, forward strand.
AAAAAGCACGATGCTGCATTTCCCAGCAACGCCATAAACTATGTTTTGGAAGAAGCGGGTTTAAAACTAGACGAAGTTTCATCGGTCGTTTTTTACGAAAAACCATTCATCAAATTCGAAAGACTGCTCGAAACGTATCATGCATTTGCACCAAAAGGCTTGTCTAGCTTCATTACTGCAATTCCTGTCTGGATTAAAGAAAAGCTTTTTATGAAGAAACTCCTGAAAGATGAATTGAAGAATATTGGAAAACTGAATTGTCCCATCTGGTTTCCTGAACATCATCTTTCGCATGCTGCCAGCGCATTCTTTCCCTCGCCATTTGAAGAGGCTGCCATTCTTACTATCGATGGAGTAGGAGAATGGGCAACATCTACCATTGGTAAAGGGTATGGCAATCAGATTGAAGTACTAAAAGAGCTTCATTTTCCGCATTCAGTAGGATTATTATATTCTGCCTTTACCTATTATTCTGGTTTTAGGGTAAATAGTGGGGAATACAAACTCATGGGATTGGCTCCCTATGGAATTGAAAAGTCAGCTCAAACCCTTGAATTCAGAGATAAAATTCTTCAAAACCTGGTCGATATCCGCGACGATGGCTCTATTTTGCTCAATATGGATTATTTTGAGTATGCCACCGGGTTGAAAATGACAAACAATAAAAAGTGGGAAGCTCTTTTTGGTATCCCCCCCCGAAAGCCTGAAAGTGAAATTACGCAGGCATATATGAACCTTTCCCTTGCCATTCAGCAGGTAACCGAAGAAATTGTACTTAAAATGGCTAACCATGCCCGGGAAATTACCGGATGCAAAAATTTGGTTTTAGCAGGAGGAGTTGCCTTAAATTGCGTTGCCAACGGAAAGCTGTTGAAAGAAGGTTCGTTTGAAAATATCTGGATTCAACCAGCCGCCGGCGATGCCGGTGGGGCTTTGGGGGCCGCCCTTGCAGGATGGTATATAGGCCTGGAAAAACCAAGAATTATTATGCATCCCGATGCTATGGCTGGCTCTCTGCTTGGACCTGAATTTTCGGAGAAAGATGCTGCACGCATAATATCCCGATACAATGCAAAAGCCAGTTATTTTAACGATTTTAATGAGTTATGCCATCAATGTGCCAGGCTGTTGGCAGAAGGGAATGTAGTAGGCTGGTTTCAGGGTCGAATGGAATTTGGCCCCCGTGCACTTGGAAACAGAAGCATTCTGGGTGATGCACGAAACCCTGAAATGCAGAAAAAACTTAACCTGAAAATTAAATATAGGGAGGGATTTCGTCCTTTTGCCCCAGCTGTGGCCGAAGAGTCATCTTCTTCTTTTTTCGACCTTCAAAAACCTTCGCCCTACATGCTGTTGGTTGCCCCCGTAAACCAATCACGTTGCTATGCCGAAAATATCACTGAAGCTGATAATACAATTTTAAAACGCTTGTATCATCTTCGTTCCGATATTCCTGCCGTTACACATATTGATTATTCCGCCCGCATTCAAACAGTAAATCCCGAAGCAAATAGTAAATTTCATACTCTAATTAAAGCATTTGGCGCACAAACGGGTTGCGATGTTCTGGTAAATACCAGCTTTAATGTCCGGGGCGAACCCATTGTTTGTTCCCCTGCTGACGCATATCGTTGCTTTATGGCTACCGAGATGGATGTTTTGGTAATTGGGAATTACCTGTTTCTGAAAGAAGATCAACCTGCTCAGGTAGGTATTTGTAAAGGAGCCAAGGCATTGGATTAATAATTCGAAGGTTCAATAATTGTTTTTTAAGTAAGGAAGGTGTTTCCTATTTTCCACTATACCGCCTGTGCTTGTTTATTATCATTTTTCGACTAAATACTAAAATTCAACTATTTCTATATGAACGCAACTAATAACCATCGTAGAAATTTTTTAAAAACAATGGGCCTTGGTGTCGCAGCGTTTTCAGTTCCGTTAAAAGAGACGTCAGCAAGTGTATCTGAGACAAAGAATCTGTCAAAGTCGTTTTTGGAACCTCTATTCAATGGGTTCGAATTCGAACTGAAGTATATGGGCGACTATTTTTTAGGAATAGGAGCCATTACCGCAAACGGAATACCGCTCAGAAGCAGCAAACTGCCTATGTTTTCCCAGATAACAACTCCAGAATCGATCGAACTGGTAAACTTCAAATTGCTAAATAAAGCGGTTACTCCCAATAAAATGGAATTAAACTTTTCAGTCCAAAAGCAGCTTGGAAACACCATGGAATGGATGCTCCACACAGTGCGTAACCGCCGCAATATGACCGACTGGACCAAAGGTCCCGAAGCAGCTCAAGGCACGACTGTTAGCCTGATCCTTAAACCGGTGGAAAGAAAACTCGGGAATACCGTTGCCAAAGGCTTCAGTTACCAATACGAGTTTAAAAGCAAGGATCTTTCCATCTATAAAATTACCGACCGTGCTACCTGGGAAATTGGAGGAGAAGCCACCGGTAACGAGCTCTGGATGCGCAATGGCGTAGTGGATTGCATCAAAGCATTTGCTCAACCTTCCGATTTTTATAGTACCGAGTGGTACCTACCCAATATTGCCAACCCCAATATTTTTCAGTTCCACCCTTTGCAAACCCAACTCCAGGGCTTTACATTCACATCGGCAAAAGAGGGAACGCTGATTACCTGGGCAACGGAGCTTTCGCATATCCGGTCGCTTTTCGAAAAATGGCGCGGGTACAATGAGATTGTGCATTTTCATGAACACTGCAACGACCTCGCCAGTGAATTCAAAACCTCGCCCATGGAAGTTCTTTGGGTTCCCGGAGAACTGGACCGTGTGGGCAGGGCAAACCTATACAGCCTTATACGCGAATTGGTGCACGAAGAACTGCACCGGCAGGCTGGTTTGAAACGCGAACGCATCACCACTTATGGAATAATTGAAGAATGGATTGAGCCGGATTTTGACCGTTACCGCGAAAAAGGCCTTACAAAATTGATGGATGCCGGTGTTAAAAAAGTTTTTATTCCCAACCAGTGCCAAAACGACATGAATACCTGGGGGCTCTCGAACATGTGCTGCAATGTCGATTTTAAAATATCGGAAACTGTAGGAGAAGAAAAGCTGAAAAAATTCTGTCAGACCGCCAAAGCCGGGGGTGTAAAAGTTGAAATGTGGGGAAACACTGCACTTTCCAGTACTACCGAGCGTTTTATGCATCGCGATGGCCGTAAAAAAGGCATTGAGTTCTTGCCTTTCAAAGGTTCAATTCAGGAAGTAATCGCCAAGGCCGAATCGCCCTTTATCCGTAACGCTTCGAACGCAATCGAGGGCGATCACTACACTCCCCGGTTCTGTGCATTAAACCTTCGCGACAAGGATATACGAGAATATTTGCTCAAACAGTGGAAGTATTTTCATGACGAAATTGGCATCGAAGGTATTTTTCTCGATTCGTCGTTCAACATGTCGAGCGACAAATTTCACCATGCTCAGTTCGATGGAACCAAGGGGTGGGGAGGCGCAACCCTCGACCAGCAAGGGGTTACCGGAAAATACCGTCCGGAAAACGAGCCTCCAAAACTTATCCATACCCAGTACTTTGCGCACCTGAGCCTTATTGCCCAAATGCAGAAAGACGGTTACCATTATTGTGGCGAAGATATGGGCGTCTTTGGGATCAACCGCACGGGTCCTGACTTGGTCGAAAGAATACCCTCCCTACCTATGTGGGCCGATTGCTACTGCGATTTCAACGAAGAGGATGTCCGCAAAGCAGGATTCGATCCTATGGATATATTCTTCAAAGGATTGGCTTATAGTATGATGTGGAAGATTTACTGGAACATCCCTAAGGATAAGTTACAACTGGGTACCGAAAACCCTTTAGCCTATAAAATGATTAAAGTGTTCAATCTGGCATCGGAATATATGAATAACCGAGAAATTTTACCTGGCGAGCAAGGGGTGATTTATAGAAAAGATAAAATAACTATCCTTTGGGCATTTGAAAATTTCGAGTCCAGGCTTTCAGGAATTAAAACAATAATAAATTTAGTAGATGAATTGCCTGTTAAGGCTGCAAAGGACAGCTTTAAGGCGGTTAAATTCAATGTATATAAAATTAGTCATGATTAACGATTTCAGTTTATGATGCGATATTGTTCTTTTATATTAATAATGCTTTTTACATGCAAGGCATATACTCAAATGCCTGCTTTCCCGTTACATCCGAGCGAAAACGGCAGATATCTGGTAGATAGCAGTAACAAACCGTTCTTCTATCAGGCCGAAACTCCCTGGTTGATTTTTGTTAACCTGAAAGAAAAGGATATGGGTGAACTGATGGACATCCGCATTAAACAAGGGTTCACCGTTATTCAAACCATGGCCTTAACAACTGGTGTGAATGTAAATGGCGACAAACCATTTGAGAACAATGATTTTACGAAACCCAATCTGGCTTATTTTGAACACATCCGGAACGGGATTCAATTAGCCGAGAAGAAAGGTTTATTGGTTGGTTTGTCAATGGCATGGAAAGGATGCTGTGGTGGGGACTGGACTGATATTATCCTCCAAAACGGATCGAAAAATTGCCGGGAATACGGTCGTTTTTTAGGTAAATACTTTGCCGGATGCAAAAATTTATTCTGGATACAAGGTGGTGACAACGACCCCGGATCTCACACCGATAATTACCGTCAAATTGCCTTGGGCATCAAAGAATCGATGCCTGATGTTTTGCAAACTTATCATGCCTCGTCGGGACATTCAAGTTCGGATGTGGTAAATTACCTCGATCATTCGTGGATGAATTTCACCTGGACTTACACCTATTTCCGCAACAAACACAATGTCTGGATTTACATTGATGGGTTCAATGAATTGCCTGAGGTGTACGAAATGAATCACATTGAATACCGAAAATATCCGGTAAAACCATTTGTTTTGGGCGAATCGCAATATGAAGGTGAAGATACAGCCTCATGCAAACCCTTCACCCCAGCCGAAATTGTGCGACGACAAGCCTATTGGTCGGTTCTATCCGGAAGTTGTGGTCATGCCTACGGTAGTTGGTGCTGGATGGTCATCCAAAATTGGAGAAAAGTCGAAAACGACCGTGGTGCATCGCAAATGGGTTTGGTTCGGAGTTTTTTCGAAGCATTTCCCTGGTACAATTTAGTTCCGGATATTGACCGGAAATTAATTACTGATGGACACGGAACTTACGGAAAAACGGACTTTGCCACGGCTGCATTTCTGCCCGATTTTAGCAAATTGGTTATTTATCTGCCTCCTTCCGGAAAGGAAAAACGAAGCCTAAAGGTTAACATTTCTGGTTTCAAAGGAAAAATTGAGGCACAATGGTATAATCCGGTTTCAGGTATATATACTGTGGCAGATTTTGAAATTGAAAAGGAAATACTAGAAGTTACCTCGCCTGGCGATAACGGTGAAGGAAGTAACGACTGGTTGCTGTTAATTGGATGAAAATGAACAAATTACTGTCAATCTTATTAATTGCTGGATTAGTGCTGTTCTTATCTTGCACTACGGAACAAACCATTGATAAAGTAAACTTGTACATCGGTACCGGAGGATATGTTCATGCATTTCCGGGCGACAGTGTTACTTATGATTCCATCAGAAATAACAAGCCCATTTATCCATTTGGCGGATTAACCTATGTTGGTGCCGTTGTTCCATTCGGTATGGTGCAACTGAGCCCCGATTGCAACACCAGCGGTTTTGGCTGGAGTGCCGGGTATCATTATTCCGATTCTACTATTCTGGGTTTTAGTCATGGCCATACCAGCGGAAACGGAATGGGTTTTGGGAATTTTTTGTTTATGCCCGGATCAGGGACTGCAAAGTTTGAACCTGGAAGTGTCGAAAATCCTAATGAAGGTTATAGGTCAAGATTTTCACATTCCAATGAAAAAGCCACCCCCGGATATTATTCGGTATTGCTCGAAGATAGCAAGATTAAGGCTGAATTGACAGCAACCAAACATGCCGGTTTTCATCGCTATACATTTCCCGAAGGACAACAAAACCATTTACTGATAGACTTGGTTCATGGATTAGGCGAATGGGCAAATCCGGATAATGCCAGCCTTAAAATCGAAAACGATACCACCATAAGTCTTTCGAGATTAACAAAAAATGGTGTAACAACTTACCTGACAGCTGTTTTTTCAAAGCGAATTGAAAACACAGAAATTCAGTTTAACGGAAAATTAATTTCCGCACAGAAGACTGTTTCAGGCAAAAACGTAAAAGCATGTTTTTTCTTTTCTGATGATCGGAAACCATTGCTGGTTAAAGCCGGAATTTCATTTACTTCGGAAGAAGATTCAAAAAACAATCTACTGGCTGAAATACCTGACTGGAATTTTGATGATGTAGTGTTTAATGCCCAGGCAGACTGGGAAAAAGAGCTTGGCAAAATCAAGGTCAAAGGTGGAACAGCCGATCAGCAGGCGATGTTTTATACAGCACTGTATCACAGCTCGTTAACGCCTTTTTTGTTCAACAATGCCGATGGCTCGTTTTTGGCTGGCGATGGTAAAAAACACACCAACGAAGGTTTTACCAACTATACTTTTTTTACACTTTGGGATACTTACCGGACGTTGCATCCACTGCTAACCATCACTCAGCCCGACAAAGTCAGCGACCTTATGAATTCGATGCTGGCACAAGCAGATTACAGCAGCGATAAACTTCTTCCATTATGGTGTCTGGCCGGGAAAAATGGATTTAACATGGCGGGGTATTCTTCGGTGCCCGTTTTTGCCGAAGCTATTGCTAAAGGATTCACTGGATTTGATGCCAAAAAAGCCTACTTTTATTTGGTTGAAAATACTATGAATGTTGGGTTTTCGGGACATCAGGAATTTATTATCAAAGGATTTGTTCCAGCCGATAAATTCAATATGAGTGTTCCGAAAACATTGGAATATGCATTTTGCGACTGGAATATTGCTCAAATCGGGAAAGCACTCAATGCCAATGACTCCGAACAATTCATGCAATCTTCAAGCAATTATAAAACCCTTTTCAACGGCTCGACCGGATTTTTCAGGCCAAAACTATCAGATGGGTCGTGGCGGTCACCTTTCGATCCACGATCCGTGAGCCATCAATTTGCTGGGCAGGATTACATGGAATCGAATGCCTGGCAATATAATTGGCATGTGATGCACGATGTTCGGGGAATGATTGAATTAATGGGTGGCAACGATGTCTTTTGTAAAATGCTTGACTCCCTTTTTGATCAACCAACTTATTTAACAGGAAGTTATGCTGCCGATGTTTCGGGGTTGATCGGTCAGTATGCGCAAGGCAATCAGCCCGATCACCACGCTGCTTATTTATATGCGTATGCAGGCAAACCATCGAAAACACAGCAACGGGTAAGCGAAATCATGCAGAAAACTTATCGAAACACTCCGGAGGGATTGCCAGGGAATGATGATGGTGGCGAAATGTCGGCCTGGTATGTATTCAGTGCGCTTGGTTTTTATCCGGTTAATCCGGCGGAAGCACGCTATGTTTTGGGAGTTCCGTTGTTTGAAGAAGCAATCATTCAGCTTGCCGATCATAAAAAATTTATGGTCAGGGCAACCCGGTTGAGTCCTGAAAACCGCTATGTCCAGAAGGTTAAGCTGAACGGCAAAACTTGGAAATCCATTTTTATTGATCACAAAACCATCATGGCCGGAGGATTGCTCGAATTCGAAATGGGCCATAAACCAGTCAATAGTTTTCAATAAACAAGACAACTTAGAATCTATGTATAATGTCTTTAAACTGCCGATAATTTGTTTTTTAATTACATCATCTGTTTTTGCTCAAAAAGATTCAAAAGAGCATTTCGAGCTAAAAGCCGGAAACTCCATTATGAAAATCTCGCCTAAGGGAGGCAGGATAATTTCCTACAAAATTGGTAAAAAGGAGATTTTGACTCAGGCTTCGGAACACGAAAACTTTGGTTCTACACTTTGGACTGCTCCGCAAAGTGATTGGGGCTGGCCGCCGTTTTCGGTGCTCGACGATCAGGATTACCAAGTTGAAGACAATGGCAGTTTGCTGAAAATGATTAGCAAGCTTGACTTGAAAAGCGGATTTCAGGTGGTCAAAACATGGAAAGTCGTTGGTAATCAAGAAGTTAAGATTGAATATCAGATCAGGAATATTTCGGATAAGCCACAATCAGTTGGTGCCTGGGTTGTTTCACGAGTTCCTTGTGGCGGACTGGCCTTTTTCCCCGATGGCGGCGACGAAAAAGTTCCTGAATCGAACCTGAAAACCGATTTTCGAAAGGAAGGAATTAACTGGGTTGCAATTGATAAAAAGCCAATTGAAGATCATCAAAAACTGTTTTCAACCGCGAAAGAAGGATGGTTGGCGTATTTGATTGATGGGCTATTGTTTATAAAACAGTTCCCTGATACCAAACCCGAAAATTACTCACCGCAACAGGGTGAAGTTGAGATTTACATCAATAAAGAAAAAAGCTATGCCGAACTTGAAAATCATGGGCCGTATCAGCTGCTGCAACCCGGAGGATCACTTACGTATCTGGAAAACTGGTTTTTAATTCAGGTTCCCCCAACGATTAAAGTTGAGTATGGCAGTAAGGAACTTTGCGACCTGGTTCGGGCAAAGATAACGGAGAAATGAATAGCGCAGCCCATTAATAAATTGCAAATAAATAAATTGTAAATGACTTGCATAATGAAACTTAAACTAATCCTTTTAATTCTTTTTATAGTTCCTGGAATTCATGCCCAAATGCGTGACGCTCCTGATTGGAAGAATTACGAATCGGTGCTGAACGTAAAAAACAATCAACGCAAATATGATTTTGATGTCTATTGCATTCGAACCTCATCAACCGCCAACCTATTCTGGCCTGGCGAAAAAGCGAAGTTCATCTTTCAGCTGGTTAACAATACCAACGAAGCGATTTCAGCTGATGCCAAAGTGGAGGTGATTCAATACGGCGCCAAAGGAATTCCAAACGATATCTGGTTGCCTGAAATGACTAAAATAGCCGATATTCAATCTATACCTGTCAAGGTAAATATTTCGGCAAACGGGTTCACCAACATCGATTTGCAGCCCAATATTCCGGCGATTTTTGGCGGTTATGCCATCGTTTTCGACTTGGGAAAATATGGTCGAAGAGTAGCTACGAGCGTAGTCCGCACCTTTAAAGCAAATCCATTGGCCATTCAGTATCCAAAACAGGCTCTCGACGATATCGGTGCCGATTTTCTGAGTCGAATCGGCGTTCAAGCTATCAGGATGGGAGTTTCATACATCCCAACTACAAACCGCGACTACATTGCTGAAATGGAGAAATTGGATAAGCAATTAAAAGAATATAAAGATAAGAATATTACGGTTTTGCTGATGTTTGGCGAAGGTCAGGCTCTTATTCCACTGGGGAATCCCCGTTCTTTTCTTGATGAAAAAAATACTTTCCTGAAAACCAAACAAGATTACGTTTGGCTTCCTGAGCTGGATCCCGATTTTCAGAAATTCGTAAAGAATATTTGCACCAAAAACGGATGGCCAAAAGGCTGTGTTACCGGAGTTCATTTATGGAACGAACCCTGGGAAGGCATTTCAATTTCCGGCTGGCAAGCCGATATGTTGCGCTACCGCGAATTATATACAGCCATGGCGAATGGAGTTCTGGAAGCACGCAAAGAAGGTGCTGATGTGCTGATTGGAGGTTGTGACTCGAATTCCAACGCCTGGGACAAACTCTTCAGCGATGGAACCAATCAGTTTTTGCCCATTTTCGACTTCCTTTCCATTCATTATCAGGGAATGGAATCACCTTGTCTTTACAATGTTTGGAATGCCCGCAAGGACCACAAAGGGCGTGTTCAAATTTGGGATACCGAAAGCTGGGTAGGCAACACCGACGACCGCATCGCAACTGTTGTGGCGACTAACCGATCAGCCGGATACGACCGTTCGATGGGTATTTATGGCGGCTACATGATTTCGCGGCCACATACCGGCGAAGGAGTTCTTCAGACCATTCGCACCACCGAAGGAACCAAAGAAATTGAAGCCATTCCATCGGTTTGGTCGCCGGCTGCCGCAGTGGGCGCAGTGCAGCACATGATTGGTGAACGCGATTTTAAGGAATTGCTGTTTAAAAACGGATTGCCTTGGGTAATGTGTTTCGATGGCTACAACAATAATCCTGACGATGGAACAATTATGGTTTGCGGCGATATTGGCGAAGCTTTTGGTGCCGAAAACGTTCTTTTCATGGGCGTTCGAGGCACTCTGGAAGCGAACGAAAAGGCTGAAATCAGAAAGAAAATCGGTTTCTTGCCTGTAGGTTCTCCTGAACTTGAAAAACTTCAGCAACAACTTTTAGAATACAAAGCTCTAACTGGAGGGAAAATGACTATTAAAGCCGATCCATCGTTTTCGCTGTTCGATTTCTACGGAAATCAGGTTTCTGCCAAATCTGGAAAAATCGAGATTCCTTTGTCTTTTCAGGGTTATTATTTGCGTACCGATGGTTCAAAAGGATCGTTTGCTCGTCTGACTTCAGCCTTGAAAAAAGGCTTTGTGGAAGGATACGAGCCGGTTGAAATAATTGCCATAGACATGCTCAGCCGGATTGAAGGCAGACCGGTACTAAAATTGCAGATCACCAATATTCTAAACAGAACTATTACAGGAAATATCCAATTGAAACTTGGAAATCTGATTGTAAAAACTCCTGAAAAAGTTACCATGAAAGGCAACGAAACCAGGTCAGTTGAAGTTCAGATAACCGGAGGAAACAGCGCAGCAGACAATGCATATCCTTTGGAGGTGACCTTTGATGCCGGAAAAGATGGCAAGGCATTCCATCAGGAAACCATGCACGTGAATGTGATTTCGAAACTGACGCCCACTATTGACGGCAAGCTAGACGACTGGGCAAAATCAGTTCCACATAGTATTTCTGCAGGAAAAGCCAGTCTTTCGGTGACTGAGGCCACCTGGTATCCATTTAAGAATTTCGACAAAAAAGCCGAAGGTTTAGCCAATGGTTATTTGGCTTACGATGATCAGTATTTTTACTTTGCCGCAAAGGTGGCCGACAATAGCCCTCACCCTGGTACGTATCGCTTCGAAACGCGCAACGACGATGAGTTTTTTTATCCCGATATGGCTTATAAAGCAGAAACAAATCGGTCATTCCGAAAAAAAGACGGAAAACGGGATGTGAATGAAAATGATCAGTCAGCACTGCAAAATCCAAACGGAGCAGGCCGGATCATGAATTTTTGGGAGCCCGACGAAAACAACATCGGAATGGGAATTGACCTGAATTTGCCTACAGACAGAACCACACAGGTTGCATTTTATTTGCCAAGTTTCGACACCTGGCGCACCGAAGTTGAATTCTGGGATTTGAATACGAACACGCTGATTACTTCGAAAACCTGCGATAAACTATGGGACGGTTGCTATTTGGTTTACGAGCTTTCTGGAAATGTTCGCGTTACCTTGAAGGGAAACTGGTGGTACAATGTGAAGCTGGCTGGGATGTTCTTCGACAAAACCACCACCGAAGCCAACGACAAAACCGATGTTTTCCCGGTGAAGGATGATTTCGATACCAAAGGAAACTGGAAAGGCGTGTATGGCAATGATGGTTACTGGGTATTTGGTACTGAGCCGAAATTTCCTTTAGGAATTAAGGCTCAAGCCACCGATAATACAATATTGACACCACTGAAATGGCCCGAAGGCGTTCGTCATTTCTCGTATCGTAAAGATCCCGTTTTGCCTGATAACAGTGCAGGTATGGGTTTTGCCACCGATAATGTTCAAATCGCATTCAATGTAATTCCAATTGGCGAAGATGGTTATGCTTCGACTTCGAAAGGAACTATGCCCAAATATGTGGGTTACAAATGTACCGATTACGAGTATGCCTTGAATCAGGTTGATCCGAAATATGGCGGCGGCACCGAAATATGGCGGTTGCTTGTTCCGGGGATGCCCGAAAAGCATTTCTATCCCCGTCAGCCTGCCTCTCCATTCGATGGCCCGGTAAAAAAAGGCAAACTGGCCATTACCCACGAAGGGAGCACCCGTATTACCGAGTGTGCCATCCCCTGGAGCGAAATTCCCGATGTGAAAAAGGCACTTGATTCCGGGGAAACCATTAAATTTTCCTTCCGTGTAAACGATAACAACAATATGGGAAACTGCTTGGAACTAGCAAGAGAACGCAGTGTGTCGAAAAAGAATTCACACGCATTTCATGCTTCCTGGAAAGAGCATTGGGCTAACGAAGTTGAATTTGGATTTGAAAAATAAATATAAAAACAGAATGATGATAAAACGCAGTTACATAATGATCGTACTCTATTGGCTTTCAGCTATTAATTCCTTCTCTCAGGAAACTCAAACCCCTGCGCAGGTAATCAATGAATTCTCGCCCTCCAAAGCCGTTTATTTCGACTGGATTAACCGCAACTGGTATGGCTCTAATCAGAAGAAAATTGAAGCCAATCTCCGGTTTTTTAAATGGTTGCACGACGAATATGGAATGCAGCTCGATATTTACCTGATGGATGCCGGAGACATCGATCAGGGGCCTAACTGTGCCGACGCACATGGTTTGTCAACCTATGGCTCTCTTGAGACAGCATGGTTTAAAAAGCGGTTCCCGGATGGTTTTGCTTCGCTTGTTGAACTTGCAAGATCGTTTAATTGTCGCTTAGGCATATGGTTGGGACCCGATGGTTACGGCGCCACTGCGGAAGAAGCTTCAAAAAGGAAAGAAATGCTGGTTAAATTCTGCAAGGAGTACAATTTTGCGCTATTCAAATTCGATGCCTGCTGTTCCGACCTAACCTCTGAAAACCAGCATCATTTCATTGAAACCATGAAGGAATGCCGCCGTCATTCTCCTGATTTGATTGTGTTGAATCACCGGATAACGCTTAACGATGAAGCCCGCAAGTATACCACAACTTTTTTATGGGAAGGACGCGAAACGTATGTAGATGTAAATATCTCCAACGATATACCTGCGCCTCACCATAGAGCATCCAACTTATCGCGGGGGGTACCACCCAACCTGAACCGGCTCACCGAAGATCATGGAGTTTGCTTTTCATCAGCGTTGGATGCCTGGGACGACGATTTGATTTTACAGGCCTTTAACCGCAACCTAATTTTGTCGCCCGAAATATATGGGAACCCTTTTTTGTTGAACGATGACGAACTCTCCAGACTGGCCCGCATTTATAATATTCACCGTTTGTACAATGATATTTTGGTGAAAGGAATCATCCTTCCGGAAGAACAATACGGAAAATTTGCCGTTTCACGCGGTGATCAATCTACCCGGCTGATTACCATGCGGAATCTCTCCTGGCAGCCTGTTCAGGTCCCCGTTAAACTCGACGAGTCAATAGGTTTAAGTATCAAGGGCGATGTGGAAGTATTACAGTATCATCCAACCGAAAAGTTTCTTGGGAAATACAAACCCGGGGAGACATTAAATGTCACGGTTGATCCCTTTCGCGCCTGTTTGATCAAAGTCTCCACTCAGCCAAATCAGGAAACTATTTTAAAAGGGGTAAATTACCAGGTGAAAAAATACCTGCCTGATCAGCCGGTTAAAACTGATCTATTGGGGCGAGCTGGTGAAACCGTCAGGTTTTCTGTTTCAGGAACCGATCGGCATTTCAAAAAAGCTAAATTAAATGGGAAAGCGCTACCAGGTTTAAAAAATGGGAAGCAGGTATCGTACACCTTTCCGGGCATAAAAAAGGATGTTCAAGGGTTGAAAAAGCTTGGAAACATGCAGTTAACTCAAGTTCCTTCAAATTCTCAAAAATTAATGGAAATGTGCTTATTTACTGCCGATAATAATGCGCTGGAGGTTCGGGAGCTTTTAAAATCGGGAGTCACGCATATACCAGCCGTTCAGGATTGCCGCGATGCATTCTTCCAAGATACGATTTTTACCGGTATAGGAGCCTGGGACCTCTTTGCATTTGATGGTGATCCATTCACCTCGTTTAAAGTTCGCCGTTTCGATTACAGGAATATGAACGAAAACAATGGTGCATTCAGGTTGGATATGGGCGAACCGCTTACATTGGATAAGCTTTTACTGAAAGGGGTTCCCGAAGATTTTAATCCTGAGCGAATCGAAATCTCCACCGACTTATCAGATTGGAAACAAGTTAACCATGTGAAGGATAAGCATCAGATCACAATCATTCCGTCGCCTGGCACTTCCTTTCGATACCTTCGGATCATGAAATCGCCGTTTAGTTTGGCTGAAATTGAAGGATATCACAACGAAACAATTGTGTCACGTAAAAAATGGCGGGCTTCCAATCTGTTTGGGATTAACGAAAGCGATTCCGCAAAACTCTGCTGGAGTTACAAAGGAGAAATTACAGGAATTGGGAAAGATGCCCGGCTCGCTGTTACGGTTCCTGTAAAATGTAACGAAGGAAGCATATTTGCCCTCTTGCTTGCCGATGGTGAAATAATAGTTGCAAACGATCGTGCTCCTTCTTTTCTTTACAATAACTGGGAACATTTTAGCATCCCCGGTATTAATTTCACTTTCTTCATTCCAGTTCCTACGAGGCTCGAAGGTAAAAAAATAGAAGTGATGCTTATCTCAACTGATGGCAATCTGGCAGATATGCAACCAGAAGTATGGATAATGAATCAGAACTTATTTGAAAAAGCAGAACTAATACTCGAATAACGCAAAAAACAAAAAGAAATGAAAATTTTAAAACTCTCTGGTATTCCTCCATTCCTCCTAATTTGTCTCCTTCTCTTATCAGCAGCGGATCCCTCCATTCTTAAAAATGAAATTGTACTTTCGCCTGGAAGTGGTTTGATGACTGAGGCAATAGGTTCTGCAATAGACCAATGTGCTGCAAAAGGGGGAGGAACCGTAAGGTTTTCAAAGGGCGTCTTTCACTCCGGAACAATCGTGTTAAAACCGAATGTGACGCTACTTCTCGATAGCGGAGTCATCCTTCGGGGAAGTGATCAATATTCCGATTACCGGAACGATGCTTTTATCTATGGCAAGGATTTGACAAACATTGCCATCATTGGGAAAGGAACCATTGATGGAGTTGACTGTGTAAACCCAAAAGGCGAAGAAGGTTTCCGGGGTCCGCATTGCATACGGCTTGTAAACTGCGACGGCATAGTTCTGAAGGAAATAACCATTGTAAGGTCGGCAAACTGGGCAATCAACTGCAGGTATTGTAAAAACGGAACGGTGGAGAATGTAAACATTCGCGGCGGGCACGATGGATTGCATACCCGTTTTTGTGAGAACTTTACCGTTAGTGGCTGCGACTTCCGTACCGGCGATGATGCTTTTGCCGGGAACGACAACCAAAATTTCACTATCAGCAACTGTAAAATTAACACGTCTTGTAACGGGTTTCGGATGGGATGTCTTAATATTAGTGTAAAACAATGTCGGTTCTGGGGGCCGGGCGAATCGGTACATAAAATTCAGAAGCGGAATAACATGCTTGCTGCTTTTGTGCACTTTTCGCCAAAAGACGAAAATCCAAAGTCGATTAGCGGGAACTGGATTATAGAGGATTGTACCATTGACAATGTGGATAATTTCTACAACTATAATTATGAAAGCGGACTCTGGCAAACCGGCAAACCGGCCACTTCCTTGAAATTCAAAAATATAAAAGCTACGAACCTGCTCAATGCGTTTGCAATAGTGGGCGATGCACAACGACAACTGGAACTTTCCGTCACCAATTCCTCGTTTTCGTTTCGCGAAGGTGCTTCCAACCCGGAAACATTTGAAGGTGCCCGGTTTGCTTCGGACGCTTTCTTCAATGCTACCAATTTCGGAATGATAGTGCTTAAAAATGTTACCCTTCAAAAAAGCGGCAATATGCCGCTGATCGTTTTAAACGCGGGTAATGAGTTAAAAATAGATGGTTTGTTTCCCGACAACGCTCTGTCTACCGGTCAATTTACAAACATAAAACAAGTTATAAAACAATAACCCCTATCTATGAAAAATTCAATTCTAATAGCAATGCTATTGCTGTTTCCCTTTTTAGGAATATTGGCACAAAAAACAGAAGAACTGGCATTAACTCCCCCAATGGGTTGGAACAGCTGGAACAAATTCGGTTGCGACATCAACGAAAAGTTGATAAGAGAAGCGGCAGATGCCCTGGTTAGTTCGGGCATGAATAAAGCTGGTTATGAATACATTGTAATTGACGATTGCTGGCAAATCGACCGCAAACCCGATGGGACGATTGTTGTGGATCAAACCCGCTTTCCATCCGGTATAAAGAGTTTGGCAGATTATATTCACTCCAAAGGCCTGAAGTTTGGAATCTATTCCTGTGCAGGAAGAAAAACCTGTCAACAACGCCCTGGTAGCAATGGCTATGAAGTAATAGATGCAAACACCTATGCCAGCTGGGGAGTGGATTACCTCAAATATGACTGGTGTAATTCCGAAGGTATCAATCCTGTAAAAGCTTACACCGACATGAGCAGAGCCCTTGCCAACAGCGGCAGGCCAATTGTTTTCAGTATGTGCGAGTGGGGAAGCAGCCGTCCGTGGTCGTGGGCACAGAATGTGGGACATCTATGGCGAACAACCGGCGATATACAGGATTGCTGGGATTGCAAACGCGATTGGGGCGGCATGGGTTGGACAACCATCCTCGACTTGCAGGTTGGTCTCGAAAAATTTGCCGGCCCGGGTCATTGGAACGATCCTGATATGCTCGAAGTGGGCAACGGTCACATGAAATACAACGAATACATTGCCCATTTCAGCTTCTGGTGCTTGTTGGCAGCTCCGCTCATGGCCGGAAACGATTTAGGCAACATGAACGATTCCATTAAAAACATTTTACTTAACAGGGATGCCATTGCCATCAACCAGGATAAAGCTGGCATTCAGGGCAAAAAGGTTTACGACGAAAGCGATTTCGAAATATGGACAAAACCGCTTCAAAACGGCGATACCGCTATCATATTTTTCAACCGTAACGAACGAAAGTTTGATTTTCCTGCTCTTTGGGAAGCTGCCGGTATAATAGGAAACCTTAAGGTTTACGATGTGTGGCAACATAAAAACATTGGCACAACTCAGCAACTTAAGAGCTTTTCAATTGACGGACATTCAGTATTATTCTTCAGGTTATCAAAATAAGCCTTTATGAGAAAAAATGAAATTATAAGATATGCCATTCTGAGTGTAATGGTTTTGGCAAGTTGCTCAAAAACTGCTGAAAAGGCAGATTATTCCCAATTTGTAAATCCTATGATCGGCACAGCCGGTCACGGGCACACCACCCCCGCAGCTTCAGTACCTTTCGGCCTTGTAAAAGTTGGCCCCGATACTTATAACGAAGGCTGGGACTGGTGCTCAGGGTATCATTACTCCGACAGCAGCATCATGGGTTTTAGCCACACACACCTGAGTGGCACCGGACGCGGCGAGCTGCTTGATGTGTTATTTATGCCAACCACGGGAGCCGTGCAGTTCGAGCCGGGATCGCGCGATAACCCTGATGAAGGTTACCGTTCCCGTTTCTCGCATAAAAATGAAGTGACAAAGGCAGGATATTACTCAGTTATCCTCGACGATTACAAAATAAAAGCCGAAATGACAGCTACTACAAGGGCTGCTTTTCACCGGTACACTTTTCCCGCAAACGAAAAAGGCAACCTTTTGATCGACCTGGCACATAGTTTTAAAACCGATTCAATTTTGAACGGGTTTGTTAAAATTGTGAATGATACGCTTATCGTAGGATCGCACCGCTCCAAAGGCTGGGGCGAAGGCAACGAAAAATACTGGACAAACCACCAGGTGTTCTTTGCTGCCAGGCTCTCAAAGCCACTGAAAACTGCAACGCTGTTTGCCAACGGCAAAACATACAGCAATATCAGGGAAACTGCCGGGAAATCAGTCAAAATAAATCTTGAATTCGACAATGTCAGCGAACTTCTGGTTAAAGTGGGAATTTCGGGATCCGATGTGGATGGTGCCATCAAAAATGTAGATGCGGAAATTGCAGGCTGGAACTTCGATAAGGTTGTTGCATCTGCTGATACAGCCTGGGAAAAAGTCCTTTCGACCATCCAGGTAGACGACGCCCATACCGAACGGAAGGAGACTTTTTATACAGCGCTTTACCACTCGTGTTTTGCGCCCTACACATACAGCGATGTGGATGGCCGGTATATGGGTTTCGACGGAAAAATTCACCAGGCAAACGGTTTCACAAACTATACCGGGCTCTCGCTCTGGGATACGTTCAGGGCTGCAAATCCATTGTACACAATAGTCGCGCCCGAAGTTGCCAACGATATTATCCGTTCCATGCTTGCCCAATATGATGAGTACGGATTGCTGCCTATCTGGCCATTGTGCAACAGCGAAACCAATTGCATGATAGGTTATCATTCCATCCCTGTGATTGTGGATGCTTACATGAAAGGTATTCGCGGTTTTGATGTTGAAAAAGCATTCGAAGCCATGAAGAAAAGCGCCATGCAGAATGATTTCGACATTCAGCATCTTCAAAAATACAACTACATACCCCGCGACTTGGCTCCAACCATTTCGGTTGCACGCACGCTTGAGTATGCTTTCGACGACTGGTGTATTGCCCAAATGGCAGAGGAACTGGGAAAAACAGAAGACTATGAGTATTTCTCAAAGCGGGCAGAGGCTTTCAAAAATCTATTCGATACCTCTATCGGTTTTATGCGCGGCAAAGATTCGAAAGGATTATTCCGCGCAGATTTTGATCCCTGGAACGCTGTAAATGCCACCAGCGATTTTATCGAAGGGAACTCTTGGCAATATACATGGTTTGTACCGCACGATATCAAAAGTCTGGTAAATGGAATGAGCGGAAAATCGAGGTTTACCGAAAGGCTGGATTCGCTTTTTACTGTTAGTTCGAAACTCGACGAGAACACCCCGTCTGATGTAAGCGGATTGATTGGTCAATACGCCCATGGAAACGAGCCCAGCCACCATGTGGCCTACCTGTTCAACTATGGCGACCAGCCATGGAAAACACAGGAGCGGGTACATCAGATACTCACAACCCTTTACTCCAATAAACCCGATGGCTTATGCGGGAACGAAGACATGGGCCAGATGTCGGCATGGTATGTATTCAGCTCAATGGGCTTTTATCCGGTTAACCCCGCCGATGGGAAATATGTTTTTGGAACGCCTTTATTCAAGGAGGTTTCTATTCAATTACCTGCCAGGAAAACTTTCAAAGTAACTGCCGCAAACCTTTCGGATAAAAACATCTACATCGAAAAAGTCCTGCTGAACGGCAAAGAACTCAGGAACGGATATATCACCCATAAACAAATAATGGAGGGAGGTACCCTGGAATTCTCCATGTCGGGGAATAAGGGAGCTGTTTTTACAATGGAATAAGTCTTTGAAATAATGAAACTTAGGCGTTTTGTGATATTATTTTTGATTTTACCTCTGAATCACTTATGCCTCAGGGCTCAGAATCCTTCATTTCTTTAACTCTGTGAAGGATTTTGAAACCCTTGCCAAAGAAACCCGACAATAATGCCTCTTTCAAAAAGTATGTGGATGTGACGGCTAAAGCAGATGGCACTGTCTATGCATTGCTTCGATTGTCAAAAGGGAAGATAATTCGGTTCTATATTATTTACTAGAAGAGCAGATAGAAGTCGCTTAAACCAAACTGGTAAGCTATAAACCCCGGTACAATAAATTAATCTCTGACTTTATGGAGTGAACTTAACTTTAAATACAAAGTAAATCAAACTGGTTATGGTGCAATTACTTGAACAATACAGGCTCTTATGTTGTTAGATGTTCAGGTGAAAATGTAAAAATTCTTTTAAATGAAAAAGAAAGCCAATACAGGGTTGGGTTTATTACTTTTTTTTACAGTTATATTAACCTCCTGCGAAAAATTGACACCACAATTACCCAAAGATGATGAACTACTGGATGGCCCGGTTGAAGGTCTTAACGAGGCCCAAACCCGTCAGCATTTGTTGGGCGATATTGCTTTTAACGATCAGTTTTTTACGACAGAAACTGGACTAGGCCCTGTGTTTGTTGCCAATAGTTGTGTGAGTTGTCATGCGGGCGATGGGAAAGGGCATCCATTTACTACCCTTACCCGTTTCGGTCAGAAGGATAGTACTGGAAATAAATTCTTGGGACAAGGTGGTCCGCAATTGCAGAATAGGGCCTTACCCGGCATTATGCCGGAACAAATTCCTTCCGGAGCATCGTTTGCTAAATTTACACCTCCTCTAAATACAGGTTTGGGCTATCTGGAGCTGGTTTCCGATGCCGATATCCTCGCAATGGCTGATCCAAACGATGCTGATGGCGATGGTATTTCGGGCGTGCCCAATTGGAATGCAATCCCTTTTTATGTGTATCCATCCCCTGGTGCAATTGTGCAAAACGGAAAATATATTTGTCGTTTCGGTAAAAAAGCAAGTGTGTACGATTTATTACAACAAACTGTAAATGCATATAATCAGGACATTGGCATTACTTCGGATTTTGAACCGGTAGATGCTTATTCTCAAAAAATTATTGACCCTGAAATTTCTATGCAAACAGTTCACGACGTGGTGTTCTATTTGCAAACGCTAAAAGCGCCTATCCAGAGGAATCAGGACGATGAGGAAGTTATTTATGGGAAGCAGGTTTTTACTGCTATAAACTGTGCCGTATGCCACACTCCCACGTTAAGAACCAGTTCTTCAGCAATTAGTGTGCTATCCAATAAGGAGTTTCACCCGTATACCGATTTATTGTTGCACGACATGGGAAATGCTTTGGACGATGGCTATACCGAAGGCAGTGCAAAAACTTACGAATGGCGGACACCGCCGCTTTGGGGTTTAGGACTTTCTCCCAATTCGCAGGGGGGAAGGTATTATTTACTTCACGATGGCCGGGCCAAGAGTATTGAGGAGGCCATACAAATGCACGGAGGGGAAGGCGAACAGTCAAAAGTTAAATTCAACCAACTTTCGGATAACGATAGGAAAGCATTGTTAAAGTTTTTAGAATCCCTTTGAGTGTATGAATAGAAAAGAGTTTGTTAAAAATCTGAGTTTCTCTTGTGTTGGAGGAACTGCAGTTAGCGCTTTGCTTCAAAGTTGTGCAACCACAAGTTACTTTGCTCAGAATGTTTTGTCGAACAATACACTGTCTGTTCGGAAAGCGGAATTTATGAAAGTTGAAAATGATAAGACAATACGACGAAAATATGTACTGGTAAAAACAGATGCCTACAATTTCCCGATCTGTATTTTTAAAATAGGCGAGGATAGTTATTCTGCATTGTTGTTGGAATGTACCCATAAGGGCTGTGAACTTAAGCCTCATGGCGATTATTTAAGTTGTCCCTGTCATGGCAGTGAGTTTTCAAACTTAGGAATTGTACAAAACCCCCCTGCCGAAGAAAACCTGAAAACCTTTCAAACAAGAACAGACAATGAAAACATCTATATTTCTCTTTAGAATTATTTCAGTAGCAATTTTATTTATCTCTATTACTATTGAGATCCTTGCCCAGAAAGACAGTTCCTTTATAAAAAGGATTCCTGCCGATACTTTGGGCAACAAATTGAATATGGATGCTGTTTATAACCGACCCTTTTTGCAGGCAGGCAAATCCCCTATTGCAATTGGCGGTTACCTGGAAACAAATACACAGTATTCTTCTACCGATGGCATTTCGGATGGGTTCTCTTTCCAGTTCCGAAGGACAAATCTCTTCTTTTCATCTACCATTGCTAAAAAAATAAGGTTTTTTTCGGAATTGGAATTTGAAGATGGAACAAAAGAAATAAATCTGGAGGCGGCATTTGTCGACTTTGAATTTCACCCGTTACTTAATTTGCGTAGCGGAATTATTGTTAATCCTATCGGGGCATTCAATCAAAACCACGATGGTCCGCGTTGGGATTTTATCGATAGGCCAATTTCGGCGACATCAATTCTTCCTGCAACATTATCGAACGTTGGGTTGGGATTGCTGGGAAAATATTTTATCCATAACTGGTCGCTTGGTTACGAAGCATATTTGACCAATGGCTTCGACGATAACATTATCGACAATGAAGAAAACCGGACATCCCTGGCAGCAGGAAAATTGAGCCCGGAGAAATTTGAGGAGAGTAATAGCGGACTTCCTATGTTTACAGGCAAATTGGCCATTCGGAATCGAAAAATTGGAGAAGTTGGGCTTTCGTATATGACAGGGATATACAATCAGTGGAAAGTGGATGGTCTGGTTCTGGACAGCAAAAGAAGGATAAATGTTATTGCTTTGGATTTCAATTCCTCCTACCTTAGAAATAAGTTAAATATTACTGGCGAGGTAACAAAGGTGTATGTTGATGTTCCAGTTACCTATAGTCAGACTTTTGGCTCAGAGCAGCTCGGAGCTTTTGTTGACGTTGCCGGAACTATATTTCAGAAGCAAATGCTTGGATGGGAAAGGGCAAAAATTAATCTGGCAGTACGATTTGAATATGCCGATTACAATCAGGGAAAATTTAGAGAAACAAATAGTAATATTGCAGACGATATCTGGGCAATTGTTCCGGGTATAGCATTCCGGCCGGTTGGAACAACGGTGTTAAGGTTCAACTATCGTTTTCAGAAGCAAAAAGACTTATTAGGAAATCCCCCTTCAAAAACCGGCATAATTCAGTTTGGTGTTTCATCTTATTTTTAATCACCGGAATGTCATATAAACATTGAAGAACGCAGCCTTTATATGATTAACATTTCACCGTTTCAGCCTTTGCCCATATTGAATTATCGAAAGAAATTCCCAATCCTGGTTGATCGGGTACAGCAATTTTACCGTCTTTGATTTCGTAATGTGGTGTGTACCAGTTTTTATGGTTTGGGTAACTGATATGCCATTCCTGGTATCCTCCGGTATTTTGAACCACAGCCATTAAATGGAGCATAGGGGCGGCAAGAGGGTTGGTTTTGGGACTGTGTGGCGAAAATTTAATTCCTTCATTTGCGGCCATTTTGGCTACTTTTAGACACCGGATAAAACCTCCGTTGTAGTATAAGTCGGGCTGCAGAACATCCAGCGCTCGGTTGGCAGCAAGCCATCCGAACCGGTAAAGGCTGGTATCCTGCTCACCTCCGGCAATCTTCAAAGTTTTTAAAGCTTGTTTAATTAACCTGGTATTCTCATATTCGTCAAAAGGAACAGGTTCCTCAAATATAGCAACCTTTTGTTCTTCGAGATATTGAGCCATACGCAGCCCATTTGCTGTGTCGTACGAACCATTGGCATCCACATAAAAGGTGATGGACTCGCCCAAAGTATTGCGCATCAGCGGAACAATCGTATCGCTGCGGCCAGGCATGGCATCAGCATTTTTGCTCATCCGGCCCCCAACTTTAAACTTAACAGCTTTAGCCCCTGTTTCGGCAAGGCGTTTGGCAAAGTTGGCTGTTTCCTGCTGTGGTGTTGTTTCGCGGGTAGTACTCGAAATGTAAACTTCAATATTATCACATACCGACTTTCCTAAAAAATAATGTACTGGTTTTTGAATTACTTTACCCAAAAGGTCGAAAATAGAGATTTCCAGGTGGCCTACACAATTCCAGAAGGGTAATCCTGTGTATTTATAATTTGAATTTACAACATATACATATTCGAGCAGACTTTCAATATCCCGGGCATCCTTACCAAGAAAGTGCGGTATCACAGCTTTCTGAAGCAATGAGACAAGCTCCGGCATCCTTTGATTGCAAAGGGTACAACCTGTTAAACCTTCGTCGGAAGTGACCCTGAGGATATATTCATTGTCGAAATACAGGAGTTCAATGGATTTTATAATTACAGGCTCTGGTACAAGGGAATGCAGTTTCAACAGCGAGGAGTCCTGATTGCTCAGCGAAACCCTGCTGCCAGCATACACCGATGGAATAAGGGCCATACCGCCCGCAGCAGCCAATGAATGCAAAAAATTTCTTCGGTTAGTCATAGCGTTTTGTTAATTGTAAATTCCAAACTCTTTTTTCAAGCTTGCAATTTCAGGTTGTTCATCTAAATAGCTTTTCTTCCTGAAAACAGGCGGGATACTATATAAGATCATGCATGGTTTACAGAGTTGTAAAATAAACCGAATGTAGAGAAATAAATGTTTTGATTAAAGCATTTATTCCATAAAAGCATAAAGCCTCTGAGGATTCAAAAAAAACAGCTCATTGTAATAACCGTCCAAACCTCGCTTAACCAATTCTTTTTTAAAATCAGTAACTAAGTATATTAAACCCGGCTTACCTCCGTACGATTTCCAATAGGTATGTTTTGCCATATCCATTCCAATAACAATGCGATTGCCAAAGTCCGGCAACATTTTTTCGAGGAGGGTATAAGTCCAGTTTTCATCTGGTGTTTTCCACCGGAAATGGCTGTCGTATTCAACATAAACACCGGTTTGCATCAGGTCGTTGTGAAATGCCAGGTCCTTATGCTTGTCGATGTGCGACAAAACAACATGATTAAGATCCGCGCCATATTTCGCCAATAGCTCAACCTGTTCCATTGCCAGTTTACCCCCATTGGTATGGGTAAGTATGGGGGCTCCGGTTTCCAGGTGGGCATTCACTGCTGCTTCGAAAACCTTTTGCTGATGACCGGTAATCATATCATCACCTGTTGCAAGTTTTATCATTCCGGCTTTGTTCGGTGTCCGTTTAATAACCGGACTGTTATAATCGAGGGCATCAATTCCTAAGGTGATGTCTTCGATGAATAATTCGGTTAACTCGTTCACCGAAAGATGATACCGCCAATGATTGGGGGGATAGTATATTTCCTGATGCAATCCGGTGGGCGCGATAATATTAACTTTTGACCTTTGGGACACTTCAACCAGTTTGAGGATATTTCTACCACAAGCGGCAGGCATGGTGTCGACCATGGTTCTTCCTCCGGCCTGGTACAATTCCGTGAGCTCGCTACTGATTTTGTCCGTGTCGTTGAGAATAAATTCAGGATGACTCACTGTAGTAAAGCTTTCCTCAATCACAATGTGTTCGTGGGAGTAAGTTAGCCCCATCGCTTCGGATGGGATATCTCCCAATACTGTTCTTACAAATGGCATAATGGCTACTTTTTATAATTTCGGAGTAAGGTTATTTTTCCATCCCGTGCGACTGGTGTCTGCAACTGAATCGGGGATGTCAAGTATCTGCCCGATGGCAATCAGGTCGTTTCTCAGTAAGGCGATATCTACATTTCGTGCATCACAATCTTTGTTTAAAGATTGAACAGTAGCCAGGCCGGCAGCCTGCCCCATGCTCATGGTTTGCGCCATGGAACGACAGGAAGCATGCGCATCGTGCGTAGCCGAAAAACAACGTCCTACCACCCAGGTCATGCTGCTACCTTCCGGAACCAGTGTCCCGTAAGGCACGCCATAGATGCCTTCTCCCGGAATATACTCCCAGTACGTTTCATCCTGTCCGTTTTTACCCTTCCGGTGATCTTCTATGGGTGCGCCACAAAGCAAAACCGACGATGAAGGAATTTCTCCGGCAAGACATTCTTCCTTGGTAAGCCTGTGCTCTCCATTCACCCGGCGTGTTTCGCGCACCCCGATCTGGTGCGACAATCCGATGATTTTTGCATCTTCGTATCCTGAAATCTGGTCACGGAAAAAATCTTCGTAAATAAACGCCTGTTTTCTTCCTTCTATTTCCGCTTTTGTAAGTTCATCGATCCGGAGGGCACTCATATCGGCAACCTTTACAGCAACTGTTGAAATGCAACCCGGCTGGCACATCTCATGCGCCGATCCTTCCTTGCGGGGAAGCAAATACGTTCGGGAGTCGAAGGCATTTGCCATGCGCTCTTTCATCATTTTGTTGCCACCTGCCTTTTCAAACTTTTCAAGATCGACATTACACATCCTGAAAGTTGTTGTCATACTTTGTGCCGGCTCATTTTCTCCGGCCACTTCGAACCGGCAGCCCGACAGCGCACAGAAATCGGCATCACCACTTGCATCAATCACCCTGCGGGCTTTTACTTTATAGAAGCCAGATTTATTCCATATAATGCAGGTTATCCGCTCATGTTCCTCATTAAAAACATCAACCAGCGATGTATGCAATAAATACTGAATTCCGGCGCGGGTAATCATTGTATCCCAAACATACTTCAGGCGTTCCGGGTTATAATTCACCCCGGTGCCTGCGCCGTAAGTATTGGGCCGTAGAAAAATATCGCCGGTATTATCCAGTTCGTTCACGACACGATCGGGTAATCCCCCCACGATTTTCCTGGGACTCAGGCCGGGTGTAAAAAAGCCATAAAAGGTATCGAGCATCTGCGTTGATGTCCCGCCCGGAAAACCATAACGCTCCACAAGCATTACAGAATATTTCTTTTGCTCCGTAGCAGCAAGGGCCGCCACGCAACCAGCAGAACCGGCACCCACAACAAGAATATCTGTTTCGCCTAGTAACGGAATTTTATGAACATTGAAATAATCAGTCATATCAATATGGGCTTACTTAATATTGGAATTCCCGACATTTTCGAACAGTTTTGCCAGTCGGTGCGCATGCTCATCATACGCGCTTTCGAAGAGGGATACCGCTCTTTCCTCGCCAACCAAAACAGCCCCGCTTAACACTTTGGGAGGCTGACCTGCAGCAGTTAATAATGCAGCCAGTTCAGCTTTTATGCAATTGACAAGTAAGGTTCCTCCTAAGGTTGATCCGGGAGCAACAGGTGTATCCAAACCAGGGACATACACCATGGCATCGCCAACGGGAGCACCCGTATCGAGTACCAGGTCAGAAAAGTCGCCGAGCTTTTTGCCGTCGCTTCGTTTGCTTACCGACTTTTCGGAATGCAGCTTTGATATAATCGAAACCACTTTGATATTCCGCCGCCGAAACCCTTCGGCTATTTCGATGGGCACAACATTACATCCGCTCGAAGAAATCAAAAGAGCCGTATCAATTTCCTTCAGGTCGAAATTTCGCAAAATCCTTTCGGCCAATCCACTCACATTTTCGAGGAACATAGCCTGACGTTGTCCATTGGCTCCAACCACTAGATTATGAAATGTAAGCGAAAGTTCAACAATGGGGTTAAAACCAGGAAAGGAACCATACCTGGGCCACATTTCCTCAACCAGGATGCGGCTATGCCCACTTCCGAAAATATGCACCATGCGACCCGCAAGTATTGTGTTTGCAAACAGCCTGGCTGCTTCCCGTATCTGGTGTTGCTGCGACTTAACTGTTTCAAGTATTTCAGCCGACTTCTGTATATATGCTTCCGTGATGTTCATTTTTTTCTTTTTAATTTTTACCCGCTTCTCTTGCAAAACATGCTGCGCCAACTGCACCCGATAAATCGCCGTACTGAGCTTTTACGATTTCAGTTTTGTTACCACCGGTGCGCCACTCATACTGGCTCATGTATTGCTCCAGAGGCTCAAACAGATCATTACCTGCTTCGGTAATACCGCCACCGAGAATGATCATTTCTGGCGACAGAATATTGGTTAAGGTAGCCATACCAATGGCCAGCTTTTTAACCGAAGTAAGCCATACATCAGCCGCAAATGCATCACCGTTCCGGAAGGCTTCCAGCAGTTGATGCGTGGAGGTGAATTTCCCCATTGTCCTTTTTTGAATACTGCAATTTCCAATTGCATCTTCCAGGCTTCCAGGCATTCCAATAACGTCGGCCTCGCCATCGCTGTCGATAACCATATGACCGATGTGTCCGGCTTTGTTAAACGCTCCCTGATATGGTTGCCCTTCGATCAGAATAGCTCCGCCAACTCCGGTTCCCAGGGTTAGCATCACCACATTTTTTTTATTTTTGGCAGCGCCAAACCTTGCTTCGGCCATCATGGCCGAGATAGCATCGTTCAATACAAAAGTGGTGGTTTTTAAAAAGCTGGTCCATATAAAATTTTCAAGACCCTGCAATCGGCCGGGCATAAAAGCGATGGCCGAATTGGTTGCATTGGGCAAGCCCGGAGCAGATATGCCTACGAAAACGCCGGTTTTGTCAATTTTATGCTGCGTCTCCAGCACTGCAGTGGCAACGGCATTTTTCCAGACCGCATCATCGCCATCATTGGTCGCCTGGTAATGCTGGTGCAGAATATTGCCCGATTCATCAACAGCAACAGCTTTAATGCGTGTACCACCCAAATCAATACCTATCGAAATGTTTGACATATTTTATTTTTTTAATGAATTAGTAATCAAAGTTGCCCTTCACTGAGCGTCCATCCGCCATCCACGGCGACAACCTGACCAGTTGTAAATCGGGCCATATCGCTCATAAAATATACAGCGAGTCCGTCCAGGTCCGAAGGATGCCCTATACGGCCACCTTCCAAAGGTTGCTTGGTTTTGATAAAAGTGAGAATATGCTCATCTTCCGCCGCCCTTTTTGCCATCGGGGTTTCAACCAGGGCAGGAGCAATTACGTTTACACGGATATTGTTTTTGGCATAGTAGGCGGCAATTGATTTGGTAAACCCGATAATGGCCGATTTGGCTGCTGCATAGGCATGGGTACTGAAATATTGGGGAGAAGGCGAATATCCGAGTACCGACCCCATATTAAGAATATAACCTTCCTGAAAATGCTTTAAAAAATATTGAATCGCTGCCTGGTTGGATAACATAAGTGAAGTGAGATTCAACTCTAGAGTTTTGTTCCACCCTTCCAGGGTAAGCTCATGCAGAGGACCGTCGCCCATTTTCCGTCCGCTGCCGCCTGCTACATGATAGAGACCATGAAAGCTTCCGAATGTTTCAACACAAACTTCGATGGCCCGAATGGCGGTTTCGGGCAGCACGGCGTCTCCTGCAATACCCTCGGACCTGGTGCCCAGAAGCTTTTTTGCTTCCGAAACACTATCCTCATTTCTACCGGCGACAATGACATTTGCCCCGTTTTCCACAAAAACTTTGCTGGCCGAAAGTCCAAGACCTGTTGTACCACCAATGACAACCAGGTTTTTGCCCGAGAGCATTTTTTCAGACATAGGTGCGAAGAGATTAAATTTAGTTATTAATCTGCATAATTCATGAATTTTTAAGACCTCACCCCCAACCCCTCTCCTGAAGGCGAGGGGAGAAAGAACGCAAAACTCTTGATTCGCGGCTCTTCAAAGTCCCTCTCTTTTAGGAGAGGGATTTAGGGTGAGGTGCTCCATGTTTATGAATAGATCAGGTAATGATTTTCCGTTATTTTCCGTTAAATTCCTTTAATGCATTCAGCATGGCTATTACATTTTCAACCGGTACGTTGGCCTGAATATTATGCACGGTATTGAATATAAAACCACCGTCTTTGGCAAATATGTCGCATAAACGAAGCACCTCTTCACGTATTTTTTCGGGAGAAGCATAGGGCAGTGTTTTTTGTGTATCAATTCCTCCTCCCCAAAAAACGAGATCCTTTCCGTATGTCTTTTTCAAATGCACCGGATCCATTCCTTTTGCATTCACCTGAACGGGATTGATAATATCGAAGCCAGCCTCAATAAATTTGGGCATAAACGATTCTACCGCTCCGCAAGAGTGTTTGAAGGTTTTCCAGTTTGTATTTGTATGAATCCAGTTATTTATTCGCTGATAGTAAGGCATCCAGAGGTCGTCGAACTGCTCCGGAGCGCAAAAAGTGGATTCCTGAGTCCCGAAATCTGTTCCGCAGATAAAAACCGCATCTACATTATTCCCAATTACCTGATACAGCCGTTTGAGATTCTCCACAGCAATTTCCGATTGTCTGTCAAATATGGTTTTTACAAAATCCGGACGCATAATGATACTCATGTACCACTCTGTAATATCGCGGATTCCTTTGGGCTTTTTCAGTTTCATTCCCGGTATATGTGCGATATCGCCAAGGGCAGTACCACCCAGACCGGCTACTACTGCCTTTCCTGTGGCACGTGCTTTTTGAGCGGTTTCACTCCAGTAAGCAAGATCATCCTCCGATACCAAACCATATTCCTCGAGATTATCTTTTGGGTCCAGTTCCTCTTCCTTAAAAGGTTGCTGCCGGATAATAGCATCGAAAAAGAAGCTGCTTTTAGGCATGCGGGCGGAGGGTGAAGCCGAAATGTCGCCTTCGGGATAAATCAACACATCGCCGTTTTCGTCGTTAATGGTTCGGAAAGCTTCGGGAACCAGCACGGTCTGTCCCCAGGGTGTAAGGTATTCCTTCAGAGGCTCATGATTATAAAAGCCGAACGAGTTTTTACGGCCTTTGGCAGCAATAACATCAACGCCTATTATATCAATAAGTTCCTGATCCACTTCACCCAGCATCTGGTAAGGATCGGTAATCCGTACCGGTTTATTTGCCAGTCCAAAATGTTTCCGGAGATTTTCAACTGTTTTAGCATGGATTCCCGTTACCGAAGTCGAACCAAAATCGACCACAACCTTATCGGGCTGCTTGTGATTGATCGTTAAATCAAAACGTTCTTTTGAAGTCATAAATAATAATTTGATTGCTTAAAGAAGCAGGTATTTAAAACACTGAACTTGAAAACCACTTAGGGACTTCTGATTAAGTCAAAACCTAAATGAATGGCGGCGTTTACTTCCTCAACGACCTCGTAGAGGTCGGATGTTTATAGAAATTTGTTGATGGCCTTAATTCTTCGACCCCAGCCGGGGTCGTATTTGACCACATTAATCTATTTGTCTATAAACATCAAATCCCTCCGGGATTTAAAAGGCAAGGAGTTTGCCATTTATGAAAATTAAGAGCCGGCAATTCACCAAAAATTTGCCATGAACCGTGTTCTATCCTTCAACAGCACACCTTGTTATGCAGGCATCGCTGGTAAATTCCATCCCTCGCGGTAGGTATGCTTGATGTAACCTGTTGCAGCTTCGAGCGCATCAAAGGTGGCATGCTGGGTATTGAAATGAGGATGACCGTCAACTACCTTAAACTCATCCACTGTTACCACCTTCAGTTTTTCTCCTGCTGAAATGTTGGTGAATTTCATGTTTTCGGCATCCCATTTCAGCACCTTGCCTAAACCTTGTAGCCTTATTGCCAGCACTCCCAGTAAAACCATTTCGTTAAATGGTCCCGAATAGCCAAAATGTGAGGTGCCTTCAACCCTGTTTTGGGGCGATTCCTTGCAGGCACGGATCCAATCCTGTTCATGTGGTCCGTCCACATACCCAATTGCACCTGGAATCCTCCGCAGATAAGGTTTAACATTTGGAACACGACCCGACAGCAAACGGGGGTTGAATCCTCCGGTGCCACATATCAGGGTGTCTTTTGAGCCAATGAACAAACAACCGCCCATA
Organism: Bacteroidota bacterium; assembly: GCA_020048915.1. GTDB lineage: Bacteria > Bacteroidota > Bacteroidia > Bacteroidales > JAAUTT01 > JAAUTT01. The sequence continues at coordinate 67,027 of JAIFLU010000093.1, forward strand.
TCATCAGCCATCAGATCAATACCATTCAGTAACTCATTCCTGTCGGGCAACAAACCTCCATCGTACCAATGCACATCCACTTCGGGCATATTTACACTGTTCACTTTGGCCCGTGAGGGGAAAGTAAATTTCACTTTTTCGGCTTGTGGAGCACTTTCGGTATTCAAAAGCGTTGAAGTTCCGCTTACCGATTTTGGATAACTTAGCTTTAGTGCCTGATAAACCGGATCGAGAATATGACAGGCCATATCGCCAAAAGCACCTGTGCCAAAATCCCACCATCCTCGCCAGTTCCATGGGGTATAGATATCATGAAATGGACGCATGGGTGCCGGACCAATAAACAGGTCCCAGTTCATTGTATCTGGCGGAGTCATGGGGTTCGCCGGACGTTGCAGACCTTGAGGCCAGATAGGACGGTTAGTCCAGGAATGTACTTCTTTTACTTCGCCAATTTCGCCGTTCCATATCCACTCACAAACCTGACGTACGCCATCACCCGAATTTCCCTGGTTTCCCATTTGGGTGGCCACTTTGTGCTTTGCTGCCAGTTTGGTAAGTAATCGCGATTCGTAAACCGAGTGGGTAAGAGGTTTTTGGCAATAAACATGTTTACCCATAGCCAGGGCATTGGCGGCAATGGCAGCATGGGTATGGTCGGCTGTGGCGACCATCACACCATCTATCGATTTACCCAGCTCATCAAACATCTTGCGCCAGTCGTAGTATCTTTTTGCATTGGGTAATTCGTTGAAACAATTCTGTGCATATTTCCAGTCAACATCGCAAAGACCGATAATATTCTCGGAGTTCATGCCCACCAGGTTCGGATGACCTTTGCCTCCCACACCAATGCCAACAATGTTCAGTTTGTCGCTGGGGGCTTTATGACCCAGTCCACTCACGGCAAAACTCGGGATGATTGTAAAGCCGGCAGTTGCTACAGTAGCTTTTTTTAAAAAATCGCGTCGTGAATTATTCATTGTTTTCAGATTAACCGGTTATTTATTTAAGTTCCTTGATTTTTAAATTTCTGTAGAATACTTTGGTTCCATGGTTTTGAAGCGAAATGTGTCCTTCGTCGTATTTTCCATAGTCGGGGAAATCGGCCCACTTGCCACTCGCACGAAGTTTTTTCCATTCGTCCGAATACTTTTCGTAAGTCACCACCACTTCGCCGTTTAAAATTTGCGTGACATGGTTTTCGTTCACCACGAGCATTACCTGGTTCCATTCGCCAAGCGCCTTATATGGTTTAACCTTGGGCGAATACATGGCATAGTTGGCTCCGCATATTTGCCAATCCTCCAGTTTGTCGGGCCAGTTTCCGTGGTCGATAACCTGAAATTCGGGGCCTGTTTCGTAGGGGAACTTGTATTTGGGATCTTCGGCTACCTGAAAAATTATACCGCTGTTGGCAGCTTTGGTAAGCTTAAATTCTGCACTGAAAACAAAGTTACGGTAAACCTTATCGGTTATGATATCCTGACTTTCCTGGCCGCCTTCGGTTAACATGGTAATGGCCTGATCTTCCACTACCCAGTATTCGGGCACGCCTTTCATGTTAAAACCATGCCATCCTGAAATATTTGTACCGTCGAAAAGCAGTTGCCATCCTTTTCCCTTTTCGGAATCGGTAAGGATATTGGGAGCGGCAGTACGGTCAATTTCGCTATATAGTTTCAAAGGGTCTTTTGTTTGGGATGTTTTGCACGATACAGTTAACATCAGAGCAAAGACAATTAACAAGGATGCTGTTTGTTTTTTCATATTCGTTAGTTTTTATATTAGATGATATCTTTTATAACGCTCTTACCAATATATTACGGAACCACACTGAGGCATCGGCATGCTTTCCCTGAAGTCCAACTGCTCCTTTGGTGGGTAATTGAGCAAGTGGATTGGGTAGCCATGCGGGAATGGAAGAACCATCTGGATTTGTTTTCCCTGAAGTCCACTTTTTCATATCCATTTGAGTTACCAGTTTGCCGTTCAGCTCCACGTCTATGTTCTGTCCTTTGCAGGTAATCTGCAGTTTATTCCACTCGCCAGGTTTATTAACCACTTTTTGCTCAACAGCTGGTAAATGGCCAAATATAGCCCCACATTGATAGTCTTTTCTTTCCTTTCCCCATTTATCGCTGTAATCGTCGGCGATCTGAATTTCTACCGAATAAGGTATCCAGTTTTCACGGTCGGTGCAATAAACTATTACCCCGCTGTTGGTGCCGCTTTCGGTTTTAAATTCCAGGTTCAGTACAAAATTTTCGTATACACCTTTTGCCCATATTACTTTGTCTTCGGATGCGGTGAGAACATCACGCTCCATTTTCCAGCAATTACTGTCGTATTCGGCTTCACTTAAATTATTGCCAAATAAGGGCCGCCATTCAGGCTTGTTGCTGTTTTGACTCCAGGTAACTCCGGTTTGGATGAAACCCAAAAGCAGCAGAAAAAAAACATTGAGATTTCTTTTCATAGTTTAGGAAATTAGTTTTCAGTTGCAATTTATTACGATCAAAATTCGGTGATAAAAGCGATATAACCTGATACTATTTTATTGAGTTTTTCAAATATTTTCGTGTTATTTACGGAAAATTGTATTACCATGAAGTTGATCATCGAACGGTTAAACAAGGATGCCAAATCGTCATTTGTTTTGCAGAAGGATGTTTATCCACATTATCCCACCCCATGGCATTATCATCCCGAATATGAGCTTGTGCTGGTGGTTAAAAGTTCGGGTGATAAAATAATCGGAGACAACATCAGCACCTTTACTGATGGAGATCTGGCCTTTCTGGGACCAAATCTTCCACATGTATACCATAACAGTAAAATTTATTATGAGGAAAACTCAAATCTTACTGCCGAAGCCATTGTAATTCATTTTACAAGCGATTTTCTTGGAAACGTTTTTTTTTACCTCCCGGAAATGGAAAGTATAAACAGGTTTTTGGAAGAATCGGTGATGGGATTTTCCATCCTGGGGAAAACCGGAAAGCTTGTTGCCCGCAAAATGCATGAAATGTTTGCGATGGGTGGAGCCGAGAGAATTATCGAATTACTGACTATTCTCAACATATTGGCTGAGACAAAACAAAAGACAAAACTGGCAAGTCCAGGTTTTATTCAAAATTTTAAGGCTTCAGGGTCGGAGCAAATCACGGAAGTGTGCGATTTTATTATGAAGAATTTCACATCCGACTTAACCCTTCAGCAGGTTGCCGATAAGGCACACATGTCACCTAATACATTTTGTACATTTTTCAAGCAACGAACCCGAAAGACTTTTGTGAATTTCCTGAATGAGGTTCGGATTGGTTATGCATGCAAACTACTTAGTCACGAACAATATAACATTTCGGAAGTATGCTATATGAGTGGTTTTCACAATTTATCGAACTTCAACAGGCAGTTTAAGAAATTATATAAAACCAGCCCCTCAGCTTATCAGAAACAGCATGCGAAGAAATAGGGAGATAAATTGATTATAAACGGTTTTATGATGTCTTTTAACTTTGCCTGTTAGCCGCAAATTCGAAAAGCTTGAACTTACTGCACAAAGCCTAATAATATCTTAAATTGCTTTAAAGTCTTAATAAACAAGAATAATGTTACTTCTCAATACCCGCGTTGTGCATGTACAAATAATCTACTCTAACTATGTTTTGATTTTCTCGATCAATTTATCTAATAATCGATAGGAGAATAATAGTCTGTAAAAATTCCGATGGTTTCATTTTTTTAATCAATATCAGATCTTGAATTTAGGAATAACTTTCATTTTAAATGTTTTAGTGCGTTATAGCCTTATAAATGGGGCATATGATAGTTGTTTTTATATCGAAACCAGCAATGACTTAAAGTAGGAATTGGCTATTAATTTGACGGAACTATAAAAACTGGTGATTAGAAGTGAGTATTATTTGTGTTTGATAGTGATGAATTATCTAACTTTGTTGCGTAAATAATAGATGGAATAAGAGATTAAAAGTTAACTGTAATGCCAGATGAAAGAGAAAATTGTTTTTGTGGTTGATGATGATAAACTGATTCAACATTTTTTAGAATATTCGCTTATTGGAAAAGAAGGATTTTCGGTGCGGATTTTTCAGAGAGCAGAAGATTGTTTAAAATCTATGAATGCTAAGCCCGATTTAATTATTATGGATCATTCTTTTATGTTTAATGATGAAACATTAATGAGTGGTTTGGAAGCAATAGTGGAAATCCGGAATATCGATAAACAGGTTCCTGTAATTATCCTTTCTAAAAGTGAGGATAAAGAATTAATTGCCGATTATGAATCAAAGGGGGCAACTGCCTATATTGCAAAAGAAGGTTGTTTTATAAATAAACTTTTTGATACATTTGATGAGCTTATTTTGCAATAAATTGTTTGGAATATTTCTTCGAGGAGATAGTCCACTTAAATTAGGACATCAACTAATTTTTTAATTCCAATTGGTATACTTGAACGGTTAAAAACCAGAATCTTTTGATTGGTTAATTTCCAGATATATTTAAAAGATAACAAAAAGTAGCGGCATCCATTATTTCAAAAGGATTGCCGCTACTTTTTCTATATAGCTATTCAAAATGCAAGTTAGCAATAGTATAAAAACGCTGATAGGATGTTTTGACTATTTTTAACATAGGTGTCTGTTACAGTTCGTACGATAACCTAAATTTGAGCTCCCCGTTTAGTTTTAAACTTACCCGATACTTTTGTTTATCCTTAATATTTCTTATAGCACTTTCTGATCCGGCATTGTCATTAGGAACTTGATGATGATTTAATAAAGTAAAAGTATTGTCTTTATACTTGGCCATAGTTTTTGAAAGGAATAGACCTCTTTCATATCTTCAGAGATTGGGGTTTGTAGTAGAACCTCCAATTTGTATTCAAGTTCTGCCCTTTGATTTATTGGGTAGTAATATTGAGAGGGAGTTATATGTTTTTTCAGTTCCAGTGCATCGTACAATAGTTGTTTAAGCGTTGTAAACCAAGATGATCGGTACCGTTCTACAAAGAACTTTTGTTCTCGCAGCAGGTGGGCGATACATAATTGAGGGGTTTGGAGCTTTGCTTCGAAATGGCTTTTCCAACAATCATGCTCTAAGTTGGCATTCTCAAAACCTTTTGATAAGTTGGTATTGATAGTAGAAGTGCCCTGGTTTATGCTAAACTAACAGGAACGTTCACTCCCTCTGGAAATGAGGATTCGGTTTGATGGCTACATTCACAGTTTGTTCGAAAAATCCTATGTTCGGTATAATAAGGGTAATTGACGGATTAATACAATTTGACAGCTTTATGCCAATTATGCTGGGTTACCGCATAATTCATTTCCACAATGGGAGCAATAGTCTGGTTTGTAATCAATAAAAATATTAAGGTTTTCAACCATTCATAGCGTATTGCCTTTGCGACCGCCAGGCTTCTTGCCATCTTATGTTCACAAGTTAAAGGCCTATTCTCATCTTTGGAAGGTGGCACTGAATATTGCGACTGTTTTTGGGTTGCATTAATCGCTCACTCCCTTCTAATAATTTTAACACAAGGACTCTAAGCATTGAAACCTCTGCCTGTAGTTCTCATATACACTTTGTTTTGGTGTCAATGCCTTCTTTATCAGAAAAAGAAGCGAACATATCACAAAATAATTATATATGAGGCCAATACTTGTTTATTAGTAATCAACAATTATTAATAAAGTTGTCTATTTTGAAAAATAACCCCAAAATCAATTAAAAAAGTACTAATAACAACCCTTTTTTATAATATTGGTGATTAAATAATACCGAACCGGGATTCCTCAAATTTGTTCATTCTTATAACCAACAAATAGGTCAATTATTTCCTAATCGGTTATTGGAAGAACGTCCATTCACGACCCGGGGTATCGGTTTTAAAAACTTCGATACATCCCCGATCCTGAAGAGTTACATAGCAGGTTTTGCCATCGTAGCCTCCAAAAGTAATGTTCGAAACCTTTTTGCCCTTCAATTCAACTTCCCGGATGAGTTTTCCCTCCGGAGAAATGATGGCTACTGTTCCTTTATCGTATCGGCAAACATATAGGTTACCAGTAATGTCGCATCGCATACCATCCAGTCCAAAATCAGGGAACGAAAAGAATAAGGTTTTTCCTGAAATATTACCGGCAGTGTCGATTTGGTAGCGCCATATTTTCTTTTGCACACTTTCGTTTACATACAGAAATTTATCCTCAGGACTTACCTCAATACCATTGGTTGTTCCTAGGGCCGAATCAACTTTAATCATATTTCCTTCACTGGCAATTCGATAGATAGAACCGGTTGATTTATCCCAGTCGGGTGCGCTCGCAAAAAGTATCCCGTTCGAGGTAATAGCAATATCGTTAGGGCCACTCATGGTGCTGTCGTGTGCATATACTGTAATATTCTTTTCGCCCGAATGCATTAATAATATATTATGTCCTCTGTAGTCGGCAATATACATGTTCCAGCCTTTATCGAAGCGTATGCCGTTACCTATGCTTCCTTGGGGCAAGGTGCAAAACAAACTGGATCTACCTAGCGAATCAACTATTCCAATAGTACCTTCTTTTTGATAGTTTACAACATATAACGATCCGTTTTTGATACTGGCAGGACCTTCAATTCCGCTGGTAAACACATGTTCGGGGGTTAGGTCTCTTGCTTTCCAAAGGTGCCCTTGTTTACAGGAACTAATGATAACTGTGGTTAGCAGGACAATGGGTAAGATTTTTGTTCTTTTCATTTTCGGTGGATTTAGAAAGCAAAAAAATAGAAAAAAACAGCCAGTACCAAAAGATTTTCTTACTTTGTTCGCGTTAAGTATAACGTATGAGAGTTGCAATTATCGATTTAGGGACAAATACATTTAATTTATTAATTGCAGATGTGCTAAATACTAGCAGCTGGCAGCCAGTTTTAAAAACAAAAGAGGCTGTAAAGTTGGGGCAGGGTGGAATTAATCAGGGAATTATTGTGCCCGAAGCTTATAGCCGGGGGATAGCTGCCATGGGAAATCTTAGTGCAAAAATATTAATGCATAAGACCGACAAGGTTTTTGCTTTTGGCACCTCGGCGCTTAGGGATGCTTCTAATGGTGCGCTTTTTATTACCGAAGTAAAAAACAGGTTTAATATTGATGTCACTTTAATTACCGGCGATAAGGAAGCAGAGTTGATTTACCTGGGAGTGAAGCAAACCATTGGTTTGGTAAACGAAAAATTTATTATCCTTGATATTGGCGGTGGAAGCAATGAATTTATTATTGCCGATAAACAGAGGTTTTATTGGAAGGAAAGTTTTAAACTGGGTATGGCAAGGTTGATAGAGAAATTCAATCCTCCGGATCCAATAACGACTGAAACTATTGAGTTTTTAGAATCCTATTTTGAAGATACATTAGGATCTCTGATTCAGGCAATCGAAGTCTACTCTCCTTCTATTTTAATTGGGGCATCCGGATCTTTTGATTCGTTTGTGAGTATGATACATTCGGACATCTTTCCAAACGACTTTTCCTTACCTGCGTCTCAGCCGATAGAGTTGGCTGAGTTTGAAAATCTTCATACGCAGCTGATTCAGTCAACCCGTGAAGAGCGTGACAAGATGAATGGCCTGGAGCCAGTACGCCGCGATATGATTGTTTTGGCCGCCGTTTTTGTAAATTACATCATGAAGAGATTTAAGATTTCCACGTTGCACCAATCTTCTTATGCCCTAAAAGAAGGTGCATTGTGGGAAATAATGCAAACTGATTTAGGTAATAATTAACAAGTAGAAAGTATTATTTAACTTGCAATTGTATTTAATTCGAAAACTCGCATTTAACCTGGAATATGCAATGTTTACTTTATATTTTGAATTTTAACCCTGCAACCTGCAACTGCATTCTAAACTTGCAACCTGCATTTATCTCTATTTTTTAAACCCGTAACCCGTAACCCGTAACATTCAATCATATGGCCAAAATATTAGTGATAGACGACGAACGAAGCATCCGCAATACTTTAAAGGAAGTTTTAGAATATGAAAATCATCAGGTAGAAGTTGCTGCTGATGGGTTAGAAGGACTGGAGACTTTTAAAAAAGGTGGATTTGAAGTGGTTTTGTGTGACATTAAAATGCCCAATATGGATGGAATGGAAGTATTGGAAAAGCTTTTTGAGCTCAGTACGGATGTTCCGGTAGTTATGATTTCGGGTCACGGCAACATAGACACTGCTGTGGAGGCCATTAAAAAAGGGGCATTTGATTTTATCGAAAAGCCACTTGATCTGAACCGTTTGCTTATTACTATCCGTAACTCACTCGATAAATCAGTACTAATTACTGAAACAAAGGTTCTTAAAAAGAAAGTAACTAAAACTTTTGATATTGTTGGGCAGTCGGAATCTATAAACCGGGTTAAAGATATGATTGATCGGGTAGCTCCAACCGATGCTCGGGTATTGATTACCGGTAAAAATGGAACCGGAAAGGAGCTTGTTGCCCGTTGGCTGCATGAAAAAAGTTCCCGTGCCGGAAACCCTTTTGTGGAGGTAAACTGTGCGGCTATTCCTTCGGAATTAATAGAGAGTGAGCTATTTGGACACGAAAAAGGTTCCTTTACTTCGGCGTATAAGGATCGGAAAGGAAAATTTGAGTTGGCTATTGGCGGCACCTTGTTTCTCGACGAAATTGGCGACATGAGCCTTTCGGCCCAGGCAAAAGTTTTACGCGCATTGCAGGAAAGTAAAATTACCCGCGTTGGTAGCGATAAAGAAATAAAAGTTGATGTTCGGATAATAGCAGCTACTAACAAAGATCTGAAAAAAGAGATCGATTTGGGGAATTTCCGCGAAGACCTTTATCACCGGCTTAGTGTTATCTTAATCCATGTACCTTCTTTAAACGACCGGCTGGATGATATACCTGGTTTGGCGTACCATTTTATCGATTTAATATGCTGCGAATATGGCATGCCAAGGAAAATGATCTCTGAAAGTGCAATCCAGGAACTGCAAAAGATAACCTGGACGGGGAATATCCGCGAATTCAGGAATGTTTTAGAGCGTTTAATTATTCTTTGCGACAAGGAGATTACAGATGCGGATGTACTGGCATATGCCCAGCCAATATCGAAATAAGTGAGAAGAAACGATTTTTTGAATTTAAGGTGGTTAGCAGCAATTGGTATTATTGGATTAATTTTGGTTTGTAGCTTGTATGCAAAACGAGAATTATTCTGCATAAAAGATGAATTTGGTGCTGAAAAAACTAATATTGAGAACCTTGAAATAAATGGACTTAGAAATGGCGATCTGATATTTCAGACCTCACTTTCAGGACAAAGTAAGGCTATTCAACTGGCAACCAAATCCAGATATTCGCATTGCGGAATAATCTATAAGGAAAGAAATGATTACTTTGTTCTTGAAGCTGTTCAGCCTGTTAAACTTACTTCGCTAAACACTTGGATTGCCAGGGGACAGGATGGAAAATTTGTAATTAAACGGCTTAAAAATGCCGATCGGATTTTGACTCCAACTGCAATTGCAGAAATGAAAAAGTTGGGGAAGAAATATTTGGGTAAAAGCTATGATCTCACTTTTGAGTGGTCGGACGATAAAATGTATTGTTCCGAACTTATCTGGAAAATTTATAAACAGTCAACGGGTTTAGAAATTGGGGAATTGCAAAAGCTGAAAGATTTTGATTTGACAAACAAGATTGTAAAGGAAAAGATGCACGAACGCTACAGAGATAATATACCAGAAGACGAAATTGTAATTTCTCCAGCCGCCATTTTTGAAAGTGAACTTTTATTTACAGTTACTCCCTCAGAAAGCAATAAATTTTAATGAACCCCTGTTCTAAGGAAAAGCTGTGGGTGACTTATTTTGTATAAAAATATTAGCCTAAGCCTTTATATAAGGAATGGTGAAGTAGAAGGCAGAACCAACTCCCGGTTTTGAAGTTAGCCATATTTTTCCGCCAAGACATTCAACATAAGCTTTCGAAATAGATAAACCCAGTCCGGTTCCTCCTGATTTATTCGAAAGCGTGCTTTCTACCTGCCGGAAACGATCAAAAATTGCCGAATGGAATTCCGGGTTTATACCTATCCCTGTATCTTCAACATAAAACTGTAGCATGGTTTCTTTCAACTCATACCCAAAGGAAACTGATCCCTGTGAAGTAAATTTTATAGCGTTGGTAACTAAATTCGACAGGACTTCAATAAATTTAGTATAATCCGTTAAAACAATGGCATCTTCACCAGTCAAATAAGTTGTATATTTTAATTCGACTTTTTTTGTGTCGGCATTATTTTTATGCTGATCAAATAAAAGTTGGATTACTGAATTTATATCTGTTTTACCGATATTGATCTTAAGCTGCCCAGCTTCTATGGTGGCAATGTTAATAATATCTGTTATGATCGATAATAGCTGATTACTGCTCTGAATAATGATATCGATAAATTGGTTTCGTTTGTCGTCAGTGAAGTCCTGTTCTTTTAGAAATCCAGAAAATCCTACAATTGCATTCAGTGGAGTTCTTATTTCGTGCGATATGTTATTTAAAAAAGCCGTTTTCAACCGATCACTTTCTTCCGCTTTTTCTTTGGCCCGTAATAATTCCTCTTCGGCAAGTTTACGTTCTGTAATATCTGTAGTAATGCCAACCATGCCATTTATATTACCGTTTTTGTCTCTAAATGGCACTTTTGAGACTAACAACCATTTCATATTGCCGTCTGGACCAATGCCTGGTTCAACATGATTCAAAATAGGAATTCCATCAAGGATTACTTTCTTATCCTCCTCATAAAATTTTTCTGCTTGCTCCGGCGGAAAAACCTCAAAATCAGTTTGCCCAATTATTTCAATATCGGGATTTAGTCCGTAGTATTTAAGATGTCCTTTGAGACTATTCGCATGTATAAGGTTGACAATAATATTTTTATGCTTCTTATCTTTTATAAAAACACCACTGGGCAAATTGTCTATCAATGTACGGAGTAAGGTACGTTCCTTCATTAGTGCTTCCTCCGTTCGTTTACGCTCGGTAATATCGCGGCAGAGTTTAATAATAAATAAACGGTTATTGGCATGTACGGTGTTTGCGTTTATTTCGACCGGAATAACTGTACCATCTTTATGTTGATATTCTAATTCAAGTGTACGAACAATTCCGGTTTCCAGGCATTTCCCTATTTCCTTTTGGTGTTTTTCTTTATCCTTTGGGGCAGTCCATTCAATAACAGAATGATTTATAATTTCATTAATCGATTCGAAACCAGATAATTGAGCATATTTTAAATTTGCATCTATTACGATCCCATTTTCGGTTAAAACAGCATAGCCTGTATCGGTAGTTTCAATAACGGTCCGGTATCGTTCTTCGCTTTCCAGAAGTTCATTTTCTGTTAATTTTTTTAATTCCGATTCTTTTAATATGATCCAGGCTTTTAGTCCAAAATAAGATAGAAATATACCTCCCATAAAAAGGAGTGCGAGGATTCCGATAAGTTTGTTTCGAAATTGGGTAAGCGATGCAGTTATTTCATCTTCGGAGTAAGTTATGGCAAGGGACCAAAAAGTGTTTTTGATGCGAATAGGAAGATAATAAGCTATTTTTTTAATTAATAGATCAGCATTATCTCTATCGCGATAAACGTAAGAGGCCGTTCCTTCTTTCCCTGAAAGCATTTGACCGGCTAATTTTATAAGTTCGGGATAACCTTTTGCTGTTTCATGAATCGATTTGCCTACATGACCAGGGATTGGGCAATATAACTCAATACCCTTTCCACTTAACATCCATGCATAACCAGTTTTCCCAATTTTAATATCATCAAGAATTCCCTTGGTTATCTGTTCAAAATTTAATAAAAATGCAATAGTGCCATCGAATTTTCCATTTTTATAAACAGGATAATGAATAACAACGGCCTTAAAACCCTGTACAGCATTGAACACATCACTTACAACCGGTTCATGGTCCATAAGGATTTTTGCCATATGTTCCTGCTGAGAAATATTTGCACCAATGGAACTGAAAAGGTAAGGAACTGTATAGATTAATATGCCGTTTTTATCGGTACGCGTAATGGCTTTTATTTCATCTTTATGAATATTTCTAAGTCGGATAATGTCGTTTTTACCAGGGCTATTCAGCAATATTATATCGCTGTCTTTCGACAGGTAGAACAACACATTGTTCCATTTTTCAAATAATTGGCTAAAGCTTTTAGAAGCTTGCCTGGCATGAATTTTTTGGTGGCCAAAAATCTCTTCAATCTTTGTCTTTCTTTCAATTTCATAGAAATAATTGAATAAATAAGCAAATGTTGCCAATAATATGAATATGCTTATTATCCAATAACGTATTTTCATTTTACTCTTGAAATAAGTTATTTATATGCAATTGCCCAAAAAGTTGCATAAAGTAAAGCAGCGTAGCTTTATTGATCCATTAATACTTTAATTACCACTTTCTTTACCAATTTGCTTTCTCCAATTTCTACACATGGCTGGTGTCCATCCTGAGGAAAAAAAAACGCAAACATCCCAGCTTCAATAGTAACATAATCTCCACTTCCTGTAAAAAAAAGAATGTCTTTTTCTTGGCTATATTCGTCAACCTGTTTTAGGTTATCAATCGGTGTAAAGCCCATTTGTTCGGCTCCCTCAATAACATATTGAATATCGAGGTATTTCCGGTGTGCTTCCCAACGAGCATCCTCAAGTTTTTTAGTATTATAAGCACTTACAAGCGCGTATATTTCTTTCCCTGCAACTTCGTATTTACCTGGTTCAAGCTTAGAGAAATCAGTAGATTGAAGATATTCTAAAGCGATAGAAATTCGAGGTGTTAAACGTTGGTATAAAGTTGCGTTGGATAATTTATCAACTATCATATTATTTTTTTCAAGGGTTATAAACAAATGTAATTACTTTAACTGAGAATTTGCTTTTCGCAGGAATAGAATGATCTTAATTTTGAAATTCCATGTGCATTTAAAAAAAAGCCTTTTAGGCAATAGGACATCATAACTAACAACTAAATGATTTCGATGTTTTTATCGAGGTTATTCTCAAAATTTAGTATATTTAATTTAATTAATTTTTAATTCACTTCTGGTATCGGCGGACATTTCGTTCTTTATTCCGGTAAATTTTACAGCCTTTTGGTGATGCAATATTTATATAAAATCTTTTAAGAAATAGGTTAATTCATAAATTCTTTATACGTGAGTGAACAATACAGCTAAATTATTATTCTATTGAACGTATGGGAGAGGGATATTTTTTTGAACAGCAGGATTGGTATAATAGTTTAAAATAATATATTCTTGAAATTAAATAACTAATTACTATGTGTTTGGCGATTCCAGGGAAAATTGTAGCAATTAACAGCTCCAATCCGGACCTAAAAATGGCAAAAGTCAGTTTTGGCGGAATTTTAAAGGACATCTGTATCGAATGGCTTCCGGATGTTGAAGAAGGAGATTATGTTATGGCCCATGCAGGTACTGCTTTAAATAAAGTTAATGAAGCCGAAGCAGAAGAGACGATACAAATATTCAGACAATGGACGGATGGACTTGATACACGCGACACTAAATCTGAAGAAATAGCGTGAAATATATTGACGAATACCGGGATATTAATGTGGTAACGGCATTGTCCAAGCGCATTCACGAGGTTGCCAAACATTCGTGGAATATCATGGAAATTTGTGGCGGACAAACCCATTCCATAATGAAATATAATCTTACTTCGTTTTTGCCCCCAAAAATTTCGCTTATACATGGACCCGGATGCCCTGTTTGTGTCACTCCACTTGAAAAAATCGATAAAGCCCTTGCATTGGCTTCAAACAGTAGGGTTATTTTCACATCTTTTGGCGATATGCTGCGTGTTCCCGGATCGCAGGGGGATCTGCTCAAGGCAAAAGCAAATGGAGCGGATGTTCGAACTGTTTATTCTCCTCTTGATGCATTGAAAATTGCTACCGACAATCTATCAAAAGAGATTGTTTTTTTTGCCATTGGTTTTGAAACTACGGCTCCGGTAAATGCACTCTCGGTTATTCAAGCGCAAAAACAAAATATCAAAAACTATTCTGTATTAAGTTCACATGTGCTTGTTCCTCCGGCAATGGAGCTTATTTTATCTTCTCCCGACAATCGGGTAAATGCATTTTTAGCTGCCGGTCATGTTTGCACAGTGATGGGGTATCGTCAATATCACTCTATTGCAGCCAGGTATAAAACACCTATTGCCATAACCGGGTTTGAGCCAGTTGATGTTTTGCAGGGAATCCTCTCAGTTGTTACGCAACTTGAAAACAATACGGCTTTGGTGAAAAACGAATATGCGCGAATAGTTACTGAGGAAGGGAATGAGAATGCCCAGGAAACGTTGTGGAGAGTATTTGAAACTTCCGACCAAACCTGGAGGGGAATTGGAACAATTCCAAAGAGTGGCTTACGAATCCGAAAGGAATTTCAGGCATATGATGCTGAATTGAAATTTGACCTGACCGGAATTAAATCAACTGAATCGGCAAACTGTATTGCCGGTCAGATATTACAAGGGAAGCTAAAACCTTACCAATGCAATGAATTTGGTAAAGCCTGCACTCCCGAAAACCCCAAAGGTGCTCCAATGGTATCGCACGAAGGTGCTTGTTCTGCTTATTTTCGCTTTCAAAACATATAAAAATGGAACTGACTTGCCCGATTCCCGATAATCACTTTGATAAAATAACCATTGCCCATGGGGGAGGAGGTAAATTATCAAATCAGCTTATTCAGGATGTATTGGTGCGGGAACTTGATAACCGGTTTTTACATCCAATGCACGATGGCGCTATTTTGCAGGTTTCGGGAACAATTGCATTTACTACCGATTCGTATGTAGTACAACCCCTGTTTTTTCCGGGTGGGGATATCGGTAAACTGGCAGTTTGTGGCACAGTAAACGATTTGGTATGTTGCGGAGCCATGCCCAAATACCTTTCGTTAAGCTTTATTTTAGAAGAAGGACTGGAGATTTTTGTTCTTAGAAAAATTGTTTCTTCTATCCGAGAAACAGCCATTAAAGCGGGAGTTTATATAGTAACCGGCGACACAAAAGTGGTCGAGAAGGGAAAGGGCGACAAAATATTCATTAACACAGCCGGAATTGGCGAAATAATCCCAGGAATGGATATTGGAGCCCACCAAATTCAATCGGGCGACAAAATAATTATCAACGGTTCTATTGCCGAGCATGGTATTGCAATAGTGTCTTCCCGCGAAGGGTTAGAATTTGGAACAACCATTGAAAGTGATTCAGCTTCACTCCAGGGATTGCTGAAAGCGTTGTATGATGCCCAGATACCTGTCCGTATGATGCGCGATCCCACCCGTGGGGGATTGGCATCCTCGTTAAATGAGATTGCCGTATCAGCACAAAAAGGTATTATACTGTATGAGACCGAAATTCCAATTTTAGAAGAAGTAAAAGGAGCCTGCGAAATGCTGGGGTTCGATCCGCTCTATGTTGCAAACGAAGGGAAAATCCTCTTTTTTGTTCCCCAGGAATTTTCGTTGCAGGCGCTTCAGGTAATAAAAGATCAGGAATTTGGTCATAATGCAGCAATTATTGGCGAAGTTACTACCGGAAAGCCTCTGGTAACATTGAAAACGATTTTAGGAAGCCATAGAATCATAGATATGATATCGGGAGAACAACTTCCCCGTATTTGTTAATGTCGAAATGTATATAATATGAGTAGCAACAAGGCTTTTTCCATTATTACACAAAATTTGCGCATGCGCGAACTGTTGGTCACAATGGACAAGATTTCAAATTCCGATTACTCGGTATTGCTGGTTGGGGAAACTGGTACGGGAAAAGAAATTTTTGCCGAATATGTTCATCGGATGAGTAACCGTTGGCAGAAACCTTTAATTAAAATTGGCTTAACAGCGCTTCCGGCTGATTTGATGGCAAGTGAGCTTTTTGGCCATGAAAAAGGAGCATTTACAAGTGCCCTTTCTGCCAAAAAAGGTTTATTCGAACTCGCTCACAACGGAAGCATATTTTTAGATGACATTGACGATGTTCCGCTGGAAATACAAGCGAAATTATTACGAGTCATCGAATCGCAGGAACTGATTCGGGTGGGAGGAACGCATACCATACCTATAGATGTTCGATTAATATGCGCCTCCAAAGTTAATTTAAAAGATTTAGTAGATCGTAAGCTCTTCCGGGCCGATTTATACTACCGCATTAATGTAATGCCGGTAGAAATCCCTCCTTTACGCGCCCGAAGAGATGATGTTTTATTACTACTCGATCATTTTTTCGAAAAATTTATTCCTGCTAAAAAACTTACAATTTCAGCAAAAGCTCAAGATGCACTCATAAACTACAACTGGCCCGGGAATGTGCGTGAACTCCGTAATATAGCCCAACGTTTAAGTTTAATCGTGGGTGATACTATTGATGTTGAAAGCCTTCCGGGTGAGATTACCTGGAGTAATCTGGTTGCCGACCGAACAGCGGCTTGCACAAATTGCTTTATTTCAGAAAATATGCCTTATCGGGAAGTAATGCATTGCATCGAAAATCAACTATTCGAAGAGGCTTTACGAATTTCTGCCGGAAATCAAACAGAGGCAGCCCGGATACTGGGATTGAGCCTTTCGACCTTTCGCGACAAACTAAAAAAATTGAACGAACCGGCTGTCCATTGTTCAGCAGAGAATAGTTAGGTTCACATTTAATATAAACAACAAAATGGTTTCGGAGAAATATGTAATTTAACTGAACTTCGATATATGAAACTTTTCTAATTCTACTTCTATGTTGTAATCCAAATTTTCGG
Source organism: Bacteroidota bacterium (assembly GCA_020048915.1). Classification (GTDB taxonomy): domain Bacteria; phylum Bacteroidota; class Bacteroidia; order Bacteroidales; family JAAUTT01; genus JAAUTT01. The sequence goes on from JAIFLU010000093.1 coordinate 83,923, forward strand.
AGCATTATTTTTAAGTATTTCAAAATAATCTCATATTTTTATCATTGTAAAG
>JAIFLU010000075.1 GCA_020048915.1 Bacteroidota bacterium
TTCGCACTACATTTTTGAGTTTTTGAAAAATAACCCTAATGTTTATGAGGCCTACAGGCATGTCATGGTGTTTTAGGTGTCAAACTCAGGACTACGCCTTTTTTGTTTACATACCTCTATGAATTCCTTATTTTTTAGGAGTTTCAGCTTTTTTCTTTTCGGCGGTAGCACCGTCCTTTTTTTTGTCGGTACAACTACTGGAACAGCTTTTTTCGCACGACGCAGCTTTCTTTTTGGTGGTATCGCCCAGGGCTGTAATAGCCGATAAATCGAGCACATTTGCACCTAAATTGCCGGTGCTAATATCGGAGGTCATTACATTATCCACACCAACGGTGTTAGAACTAGTTGGAGTAAAGGTCGAAAAAGCAGTAAGGACAAAGAATGATCCTGCTATGAAAGATCCGGCAACGATAGCACGTTTTAATTTTGATAATTTTTCAGTTTTCATATCTCTCTTATTTTAAGTTTATGTAATATAAACAGAACTTCTATTGAAAAAGTTTATGAAACCATTCTAAACAGTGTAAAAATAATGAATTATCAAATTCTCGATGGAAGATGAAGGTTTGTGAAGAGCTCACTTAACAATGGTATAACGAACAATAGGCGTAGTCAGAGACTACGCCGAGCTCATCGTTCTAATTATTAAACTGAATTGCTGAGTGTATCCACGATGGCGATCGGGATCCGGACTACGCTCTATTAGTTAGCATGTTACAGCATAATCGTTTTTGCGCTATTTTCCCTGCAAATCGACAAATCCCCTTTTCTTCAGCTGAATAAAAAGTTGCGATTCGCTGGCGGTAGGTTTCAAATCTCTGTTCAACCACTCTTTAAATAACCATTCGAGGTAGTGGTCATGACCTGCCTTTTTCCAATCCTCATTCAATCCCAAGTGCTGCGAAGGATCGTCATATTTCTGGGTTATTTCGGTCAAATCATCTTTCGTAAGTGGTTGATAAGTTGTTTCATGAAAAATCCCTTTCCCGGTTAACCTGCCAACTTTATGATCAGGCTCCTTATCGGCATATCCTAAAACTAGGGCGATAAGCGGCATGCAATATTTTTCGGGCAGATGGAGGAGTTGCCACAACCGTTCCATATCGCCCCGGTGTATACCGTTGGTGAGCAACGAATCGATCCCCAGGGATCGGGCAGCAATGGTAGCGGTTTGCGCAGCAATGGAAGTATTGATGCTGGCAGTTAAAAAACTGGTGATATTGTCGGGATAATATGAAAGGCCTAACGATTCGGCACTCGCTACCAATCTGGTATAATCGGCACAGAAAATCATCAGGCAGCTTCCCTGGTAGCCACAAAGTTTTTTCATCAACTCACGGTCGCGCACTACCACAATCGAGTAGGTTTGCATGTTCGATGAGTTGGCGGCGCAAATAGCCGATTGTTTTATAAGTTCAATTTCATCGTTCGATATTTCTTTCGAAGAGAAATTTCCATGTGTGGTATGTAAACTCTGGATTGACTTAATGGTCTCATTAACGTTTTTGGCTTTTTCGGTAGCCCCGGAGAAGGCATCAGGAGGATTGGTATTGGCTCGTATCGATTTGTTTACCAATAACATTCCGGCGGAAGCCATTACACTTTGTTTTAAGAAATTACGGCGGATAGAAGGTTGGTTCATGACAGAAGGATTTAAAATGATTTATTAAAATTATGGCAAATATCAGCACGAGTCAATTGAAAAACCGAATCAAAACCCGATCATTTTCCGGTCATTTTCGAACTTCCTTATATAAATAGATTGCAGGAATCACTATTTTTGATACTAAATTAACATCAGTTCGATTTAACAAATAAGCTAATTGATTAATTATCAGCAGCGATCTTGCAATTATGCATTTTACCTCCCCAACCCTCCTTACCCTCGATAGCTATCGGGGGGAGGGCTAACTGTTGCTTCGAAGCAGCAGTTATAGCCCCTTTTCAAGGGGTTGGGGTTATAATCAGCTGAAAATTAGCAATATTAAAATTTACTTATATCGAACACAGGTTAAATTAACCCTCAAATGAATCCTCCCACAGAATACGATTATATTGAGAAATGCAAGCATCTGATCGAATGCCGGTTGGAATGGGCTCCCAGCGCAGAATGGAAAAGCCGTGACTACGAATATTTATCGGAGCTGATATTGGAGAAAACGAATATTTCGATCAGCATTTCGACGGTTAAACGTATCTGGAAAAACGATCCGCTCCGGATTCCCCATGTTTCAACCCTGAATGCCTTTGCCCAATTTTTGGATTATGAACATTGGAACGATTTTAAAACGAAATTGAAAAATGAAATTCGGCCATCGGTTGTCTCAGAAAATAAAACAGATAGAAAGAATACAACCCGGTATATTCCTATAATGGTTGGAGTATTTACTACGATTATAATAATCTTTTTGCTCTTTATCTTTTATAATCATGGAAAAGGAAAGAAATCAGCATTATTGGTTAATACAAAAGATGTACTTTTTACAAGCAAAAAAACGGTTACCTCTGGTCTGCCCAACACAGTAGTTTTTAACTACGACATATCAAAAACAACTTTCGATAGCGCTTTTATACAGCAGGACTGGGATCCCGGCAAGCGAAAAAGAATCGCGAAAGAAGACCAATATCATACCTGTATTTATTATTATCCCGGATATTATACGGCACGCCTGGTTTTGAATAATCAGGAAGTAAAGAAATTCCCACTTTTTATTACAACAAATGGGTGGATAGCAGTTTATAAAAAGGATTATCATCAGGAAATCCCTGTTTATCTTAAGAATATTGACCTGATCCGGGACAAGAAACTGCATGTTTCGGTAGAGGATTTGAAAACCAATAAAATAGAGAACGACAAAGACTTTTTAATTGGTTTCTATAATGCGCGCGATTTTGGTGAGGTGTATTGAGATAGTTTCAGTTTTGAAACCGAAGTAAAAAACGATCCCAAAGAGGGAGGGCTAACCTGCCAGTATGTTGCAATAACCGTAGAAGGGGAAACAGGAGTAATGACTTCGACCTTTTCGGAAAAGGGGTGCACCTCCAAACTTTTTCTCGAATTTGGGAATGTATATGTAGATGGCGCAAAAAGTGATTTATCGGCCTTTGGAACCGATTTGACCAATTGGCGAAAACTTAAATACCGGGTTATAAATAAAACAGTCGAATTATTTATTGATGACAAAAAAATCCATCAGCTGAAGTATGACCGGAATATGGGTAAGATAATTGGCATTTCATACCACTTTTATGGGTGTGGGGCAGTAAAATCGGCGAGACTGTTTGATAAGAAGGATAAGCTGGTTTATGAGGATCGGTTTCAATAAGGAATTCGTTTGTTAGCATATTAAATCGCTATTTGTCAATACATCTTACAGGTGTGTTTTTGATAACCGATATATGATGGTAATGTTAAGGAACCATAAAGAATACCTCAAAAAATGCATAGGCATACGAAAAGGTTATAATGATTATAGTTTTTATATTCATAGCTAAAGCTTTTAGTTAGGTGGAAAATAATTTATCGAATTACTCCCAATTTATAATATATTTTAAGCATTATTATCCTACCCGGCGACAAATAATCGGCTATTTCCATATGACTGTTGTCAAACAGATCCTGGATACTTAGGGAAGTTATGAATCTGTTTTTTAAAAACGCATGCGAAAATTGCAAATCCATGGTAAAATAACTGTCTAATTCAGTACTGTTGTTGTCTGTTGTGTATTGCTTTCCTTTATAGAGTGTTCCTAAGCCTGTGGTAATATAGTTGTTGAGCCAGACAAATCCTGCGGAAGCCCTTTGGTTGGGAGCATATTTAAGCGATTTCCCTTCGAGTGCGGGGTTTTTTCGGAACTGCAAAATTTCAGAGGTAGCATATGAATAATTTGCCCACACATATAAGGCAGAATTAACATCGAAACGGGCATCTATTTCTGCACCCCGAATACCAACCCGGGTAATGTTTTCGCGGCGGTAAACAGGCCGGTTCGAAATAGTATCTCCGTTGGCGACATAATACAAAAAATCCTTTCCTAGGGAATAATAAATACTTGGTTCCAGGAGGATTTTTTTATAGGAATACCGTAATCCTGCTTCAACATTATCGAGGTATTCCGGGCCTAATTCAGGATTTGCCACTTTAGGGCCCACCCACATATAGCCCGACCGGCATAAGTCGTCGAGGATAGAAGCCCTGAATCCACGCGAATAAGAAACATAGGCACTTAGGTTATCAACAATATGATACCGAAGTGCAGCCCTAGGGCTGATTGCCACCCAGGAATGACTGGTGAGCGATGGGCTGAACGCCGTCCAGTAATCTACCCCCGTTCCGGTTGCGCTAAACGCTCCATCGTGAAACCTCACCTTATCCACTCGCATTCCGGTGGTCAGACTTAATTTCCTGGAGAACAATTTTAATTCGTCCTGCAGATAGAACGCTGTTGAGGTAATAGAACCTTTGTTCAATACTACATCGGCAGAAGTTTTGTAATAATCACCTCCATTGACGCTGCCATCCTTCATTTCCAGGCCAAAGGTAACCGTATGGCTTTTGGTGAATGCATAATTGGTGTTTAAAACAGCTCCATAATCGTTCCGGTCCGATTCCGCATCAAAGCGCGTGTAATTAGTTCCCTTCATCCGCTCATCGATTCGGTAATAATGTTCCCGCTGAAAGTAGATATTAAATTGATAATCAAACTTCCGTTTCTGCCCCGAGGCCTTTACATGGTATAAATTGGTATTAAAGTTTCGGTATTCGCCATCCGGAGCATGTATCTTCTCACCTTCGCCTCTTTTGTCGCGGTAATAATCGTATTGAAAAACGATAGTGACCAAATCGTTTATTTTATAGTCAATACTTGCTGAAGTCCCGCCTTCTTTCAAAAAACGGGTGACTGAATAACCATACTCTGGTTTCGATTCCGGCACTGGATTATAGCCATCGCTTTTCTGGTAGAAACCGGATACCATCCAGGATAGTTTGTTTTTTAGATTTCCTCCCAGGTATATTTCCGGCTTAAAGGTATTAAACGTTCCATAGCTGGCTCCCACGTTGGCTTCAAAAGGGTTAACCGGTTTTCGCGTGATAATGTTGATGACTCCCCCCATAGCATTATTGCCATATAACGAAGAGCCGGAACCTTTAAAGACTTCAATTTTTTTGACGTTGCCGGCGTTAATCCGGTTCCAGTTCACACCCCCTTCGTCGGAGGTATTCATAGGCATGCCGTTCAGCAATACCAGGGTTCTTCCCTGTTCGTCGCCTCCCAGGTTTCGAAGGGTAACTGCAGGGCGCATCGTGTAATTACCGGCAGTACGATTCACATTTACCCCCGAAGTAAAACGCAGCAAATCGTCGATGGTACGATTGGTTAAATTTTCAATCTGCTTTGAACCGATGATATCCACCTTCGCCGCTATTTCATGGAGGCGACGATTGGTTTTGGTGGCCGTAACCGTAACTTCATCCAGGGCTATCGCTTTTTTTAAGGAATCGTTTGCAGTGGGTAATTGAGCTCTTAATTGGATTGACACCAAACCCGATAAAATCAAAAGCGATATACCAGTTTTAACCATTTACAGTTGGTTATCTTATGTTTTTGGCGCAACGGAAGCCTACGGCAAAATCTACCCAGCTGGGCGATAACCCGTTTCGGTAGTAGTTTTGAACACACATTTGTCCGGAGTGCCAGCTCCCGCCCCGTATTACTTTAAACCGGCTTCTTTCAGGGCCTTTGGGATTTTCGGCAGGAGATGCCTTATAATAGTCAGCACCATAATTATCGGAAGTCCACTCCCAAACATTCCCCGCCATATCGAACAGGCCAAAATTATTGGGGCGTAGCAACCCCACTTTGATAATCCCTTTGTACCTTTTCCCGAAATTCACCAGGGTGGAATCGTTTTGATCGCCCGTTGGGAAATTTTTATCGACCAATCCCCCGCGGGCTGCATATTCCCATTCAGCCTCGGTAGGCAATCGCTTCCCGGCCCATTTGGCGTATTTATCGGCATCGAAAAAGCTTACCCCTACCACAGGAAAATCCGGAAAATCCATCCCACTCTTAAATTCTTTCATCCCCCAAAATTCAGGGAAGGCGTTTTTTGTGGCAATGCAAAAATCATAGTACTGCTTATTGGTCACTTCGTAGGTATCCAGAAAAAAGGAATCAATCATAACTTTGTGTTCCGGCTGCCAATCGCTAGGTCCGGGGGAATTTTTACCCATATTAAATTCACCGCCGGGTATCAATACCATCGTTTTAGCGGCATCGTTTTGTCCGAAGACGGAGAGCGTGAAAAGGAAAGAAATTAAAAAACATGTTGGTTTCATAATACATTTGTTTTAATTGGAATAGGGATTTATGCTTAAATTCTGTAACGATTCATTGAATTGGAGGAGCAATTTAGGGAGATTCCTGATATTATGGATAAAAACTAACCAACTATTTTAAAATTGGAGGAAGCAAGAAAGCATTAAAAACTAAATTTTTTAAGGATGGCCACGAATTGAATGGTGAGCCCACTCCGCAAAGTCAAAATTCAATGATTTTCATCTGTTTTGCCCCTAACCCCTCCAGGGACCATCTGAAAATCATTGAATTTCAAAGTCCCCATTTAGGGGATTAGAGTGGAAAGACTTTTCGATTCAGATTCAATGTTTAAACAATCAATTCTTGAATTTAGGACCATATGTTTGGGTTATATTTTATCACATAAATATGGAATTCTTTTTGATAAATAAAGTGGATCAATAAAACAGGTTCTCCCAGACATGTTGGTTGATCCCAATTTTAACCGGGAAATACCTTTTTTCTATAGGGTATATTTTTCAAGCGCGTTTTTCACGAAATCAACCGGCATATAGGTTATAACGGATATCTGCTCTAACGGTAAGCCTTCGTTCGATAACCGAAACAGAGGGATTCGAGCGATTCGCCAATTTCAATCATGTTTTCGTCCGGATCGTAAAACCGAACTACTTTTTGTCGCCAGGGCTGTTCTCTTGTTTCATGGACAAACACAACGTTGTTTTCTTTTAGTTTTTGGGCGATTTGATCTACATCGTCATACTCAAAGTAGAGCTCAAAGTTATTTCCTCCCGGTCGGATTTCTTTGTTGTCAATCAGTTCCCGAAAGTGGGTTCGCAAATGAATAGAAAAATCGCCCTGAAAGGTTACATTTTCGCCAAAATCGAATTTTACTTTTTGATTTAACAGATTTTCATAAAAATCGCGCGAGCGTTTTATGTCCGATACGGTAATGAGGGGGGAGATGAATTTCATTGGGTTAATGTAAAATATGAGTAATAAGTAATATTCTCTGTGTAGCTCCGTGCCTTCTCTGTGTAACTTTGTGTTCCTGAATAAAATACTCAAGGGATCACCTCTGAATTCGCAAAGTGGCAAGGAGTGTAATATTATGGGTAAAAATAAAGCCCGATTTTATTCCACCAATTTTAATTCCTTCAAAATTCCCTTCGCAATTTCGTAGCGTGCCTGCTTTGTTTTATCAAAATCGTTGGTTTTAAAATTCAGTGCATAAAAGTAAGGCGTATTATTTTTCACCACATAACCAACGAGCCACATAATATAGGTATCATCGTTTACCATTCCTCCTCCGGTTTTTCCACTCCATGTAAAGGAATTTGTCTTCTCCAGGACGATAATGTCTTTCACCATATCGATATACTGTTTCGAAATGGGAAGGGTGTAGTTATAAAATTTCCTTAGAAAATCGATTTGCTGATTGGCACTGACCCGGAAGCTTCCGGTGAGCCAGAATCGGGTAGGAGGGCCAGCCAGGTTCTTATTCCCATAATCGAATGAGGTGACGTAGCTGTAATATTTATCGATTGGGATTTTCTCTGCAAACCCGGTATAAACCCATACACACGAATATTTCATGGCAGTTCTCAGGGTTTGATTCTGATTCCAGGGTTTATTGGGCCATTCATGACCGTCCCATTGAATAACCTGGTTGGTATCCTTTACAATACCTTCATTCAGGGTTATTAGCGTATGTGGGATTTTAAAGGTGGATGCCGGAATATACCCCGAATCGCACAGGTTAGAGTTGTAGCGGATAAACTCATTCCCGGCCTGATTGTATAACACCAAACAGCCATCTACGCCATACTTATCAAAGTGCGGTTTAAAGTTGCTTTCTGTGACTTTTTGGGGCCATCCAATCTGGAAGATCACTAGGAATAGAAGGAGAAGCGGAAGTGATTTCATGGGAGGTAGTGAATTGGTTATGGTTGATAGCGAGAAATTATCAAAATTAAAAATGTCATTTACTGGGAATTACATGAAATTTGATGATTCGCAAAGGTTAGCTAATGTTTTATGTTTTGCTTTTCCGGATTTTGCCGGCTGTCCCAAATGGCTAATATCTCAATAGTTTTTATTTTAATCTCATAGAAAATTTCATAATCCCCTTGAATCAAATTTCGGATGCTTTTAATATCAGTTTGAACACCAATTTCAGGATGAATCTCAAGTAATCTAATGGATTTATGAATAGCATTATTTAATTTTATACTGTATGTCTTTGTGCCATTTCGCTTGTAGTAAAAATCAAGGATATTAAATAAATCGATTTTTGCTCTGGGAGACCAGATTATTATTCTTTTAGCCATTTCTCAATATCCATTTCAACCTGTTCATTTGTAAAATATTCTCCTCTGGCGATTTGCTCTTTGCCTTCTTCGATACCTTTTCGTTGTTCAGGTGTTGTTTTGTAAATTGTTGTCTTGGATTTTGTGTCAATTATTGTTTTAATTGCTGTTAAAAAGGATTTATCATTTATCCCGGCAATTTTATGGATTAAAATATTTTTTAACTCTACAGTCGTCATAGTCAAATCATTTTAAGCAAAAATACAAATTTTACCACACCTTTATCAGAAATATTTCTGGAGTTTCGAGGTGCTCAATTTTTTAATAATCTTTTATTAAGTACATCTGATATCTTCACCCAATACTAATCTGCTTTTTAAATTCAACAGGAGAAAGACTGCAATATTTCCGGAATTGCCTGTTAAAATACGACGTGTTGGTATAGCCGCAGTCGAATGCTATCTCCAGCATCGTTTTATCGGTTTCGGCCAAAAGCTTTTGCGCATGCATAATCCGGGTTTCGTTTACAAAATCGGTAAATTTCTTTTTTGTTTTTCGTTTAAAAAATCTGCAAAATGCGGCTTTCTGCATGTTAGCCACCGAAGCAGCTTTGGTAAAACTTAGTTCGTTCTGAAAATTTTCTGCCACATATTTGTAAACATCATTAATTATTTTTGAATCGTATAGTCCCGTTAAAGTCGTATTCGATCCCGAACTAAGCAATTTAATTGTTTTCTTAACCGATAGCTCATTCAATATTGTCAGCAATTCGGTGATCTTCTCTAAATTCTTTCGCTTGTTCAATCCACAAATTCGGTTGATCAAACTTTTTGGAGGATTCATTACTTGTATTCCGCTTTCCGATTTCTTCATAAATTTCTTCAGCACTGCCGTTTCGTTTTTTTCAAGAAAATCGGCTCCTAAAAATTCATTTTTAAACTGAACCACCACGGCATGAGCGGTAATTCCTTCCTTTTCGTAACCAATCGAATTGTAAAAGCAGTGGGGAAGTCCGGGGGCAAAGAAAAAAACATCGCCGTCGTTAAAGTTGGAGACATTACTACCCACATACACTTTACCATGACTCTTCACAATAACGATTAATTCGAATTCGTCGTGTAAGTGGAAAGGAGAATTAAACCGCGGCTGTTTGAACTCGTAGCAATAAACAATATTGTTCTCATCAACAGTGAGTTTCTCGTATGTTATGTGCATGTTGTTAACTCAATCTACATCGAATAGAATAAAGGATGTAAATATAGTTCAAGATATAGCAAACCAATTGCTACACGTTAAGTTTTTTACAAGCTAATTTTAAGTTCAAATTCAGAATATAAAACTGGTAGAACAGAACAACTTAAAAGGATGAAAAAGATTTCAGAAGCAAGTGTTCGTGATATAATAAAAAAAGCCAAAAGCAAAGGCATGGTGGTTCCCGGATTCAACATTCCTTACCTCCCTATGATGAAGCCCGTGGTGCAAGCCCTGGTCGACACAAAAACTTTTGGATTGATAATGGTGGCGCGGCTGGAATGGCTAAAATTTCAATCGGGAAGTATGATACAAATCCGTGATGAATACGAAAAATTGAAGAATCTAAATTTCACCCGTTTGCACCTCGACCATGTTCCGGTGATCGACGAAGATAATTTAGTGACCGAATTCGAAAAAATTATTTCCGAAGCCATTGAGTTAGGGTATAATTCGGTTATGATTGATGGTTCGCGTCTTAGCCTGGAGGAGAACATTAAGCAGACTAAAAAGATTGTAGCACTTGCCCATCAGGCGAACATCCCGGTGGAAGCTGAGCTGGGCGCTGTATTAGGGCACGAAGCAGGACCACTTCCTCCCTACGAAGATTTATTTGCCAGCGGTAAAGGCTTTACTGATCCCGAAGAAGCAAAACAGTTTGCACAGGAAACCCAGGCAGATTGGCTATCGGTGGCTATAGGGAATATTCATGGTGCCATTTCTGCGGCAATGCGCGAACAAAAAAAGGTAGAAGCCCGTCTGGATATAGCACACTTGGCTACAATTAATTATCTCACAGGGATACCTCTAGTATTGCATGGCGGAACTGGGATCCGTAAAGAATATATTATGCAAAGTTTCCAACAGGGCATTTCCAAAATTAACATAGCGACCGCTATACGTCAGCCTTACGAAAAGCTGATGAACACTTCGGTTAAAAAAGCGCAGGAGGCAGTTTATAACGAAATGATCCACATACTTCAAAATGAGCTTGAAATTGCCGGAAGTGCCCTTAAATTAATGGATTAAGATACAATGACGTTTAGTTTAGGAATTGAATTATTAATCCTCACTTCGACTCCGCTCAGTGTGACAATAATACAAGTTTGTCAGGCTGAGCGGAGTCGAAGCCTACTTCTTAACTAAACCATATTCGATTAAGATATCATAAAACATTCACACTAACTATAAAACTATATCGTATGAAAAAGCGCACATCAACTTTTGCCCTTTATTTTGGGAACCGCGGATTCTTTCCTGAATCGCTTATTGCAGAAGCTCGCACTGAGTTGTCAGAGGTACTCACAAAACTTGGATATGAAAGCATTATGATGGATAGTGCCTTAACCCGCTATGGAGCCGTTGAGAGCACGGAGGAAGGTCAGAAATATGCCCGATTTCTGGAGTCGAACAAAGGAAAATACGATGGAGTAATCCTGTGTCTCCCGAACTTTGGTGACGAAACCGGTGCAATTGCTGCTTTGCGCGATTGTGGCGTACCAATATTCATCCTGGCCTATCCCGATGAACTCGACAAAATGGATTTTCATCAACGGCGCGATGCATTTTGCGGCAAGTTCTCCATCATGGATGTATTCTATCAGTATCGTTTGCCATACACCGTTTTTCCACCCCATACAATTCATCCTCAGTCGAAAGAATTTGAAGTCCAAATCGACACATTCGACAAAGTGTGTAAGGTGGTGAAGGGAATGAAACGCATGACCTTAGGAGCAATTGGTGCAAGAACCACAGCGTTTAAAACCGTTCGCTACGATGAGCTTACACTGCAGAAATATGGAATTACTACCGAGGTTCTCGATTTATCAGAAGTCTTCAGCCGGGTTCGTAAGTTGGATATGGCTTCATCCTCGGCCAAAGAAAAAGCTGAAACACTTCGAAACTACACCAACTTTGGAAAAGTACCAGAGAAATCTTTTGAAAACCTTGTTCGGGTCGGTGTTGTGATCGATCAAATCATTGGCGAATATCAGCTCGATGCCCTTGCTTTGCGTTGTTGGATTGAGTTGGAAAAGGAATTTGGTGTGGCGCCTTGCGTTCTCCTAAGTGAAATAAACGACCGGGGTATTCCTGCTGCCTGCGAACTTGACGTTTGCAACGCAGTAACCATGTATGCACTGAACCTGGCATCTTCAAGACCAGCCACATGCCTCGACTGGAATAACAATTACGGCAGCGATCCCGATAAATGCATCCTGTTCCACTGTGGTCCTGTTCCGCAGAGTTTAATGACTGCAAAAGGCGAGGTAATTGACCACCCCATGTTTGCGAAAGAACTGGGTGCCGGATGTGGATTTGGTTGCAATGTAGGTCGCATTGCTGCTACCCCTTTAAGCTTTGCCAGTTCTAAAACGCAGGATGGAAAACTGTTTGTATATTTTGGAGAAGGGGAATTTACAAAAGACCCAATTGCCAAGGGATTCTTTGGCTGCGCCGGGGTTGCAAAAATTGATAATTTACAGGATAAACTGTATAAAATCGGGAACAACGGATATCGCCACCATGTAAGCATAACACCGGGACACGTAGGAATGGCGTTGAGGGAGGCATTTACCCATTACCTGGGTTACGAAATTACCGAACTGTAAGCCTGCAGCTATGAGTTTTTTAGGTTTAGACATCGGCACAGGAGGCTGCAAAGCAGTTGTATTTAGTGAATCAGGGAAGGAACTCGCGGCTTCGTACCGCGAGTATCCTTTAATTCGGCCTTATCCGGGTTGGGCCGAGCTCGATTCGAACGATGTGATTCAAAAATGCTTCGAGGTAATCCGGGAGGTAAATGCGATGATGGAAGATCCTGTTCAGGCTATGTGTATTTCGAGCCAGGGGGAGGCTTTCACTCCTATCGACCGGCATGGAAATATCCTGAATAATGCAATGGTTTCGTCCGATACCCGGGCACAGAATTTGTCCGTGTCGTGGAGCCGGAGTTTTGGCGAAGAAAAAATATACCAAATTACCGGTCATACTCCCCACCCTTTATTCACCTTGTATAAAATTCTCTGGTTAAAGGAAAATAAACCTACCACCTGGTCCGATACGTTTCAGTTTCTTTGCTTCGAGGACTTATTCCAATACAAAGTGGGGATAGAACCCCATATCAGCTGGCCATTAGCCGGACGAACCATGATGTTTGATGTTATTAACCACCAATGGAACAGCGAAATTCTGGATGCTTTAAAGCTTTCTCCGTCGCAGCTTGCCAGACCAGTTGCATCGGGTGATGTAGCCGGATATATTGAGTTGAGCATTGCCCAAACACTTGGTTTTAAGAATCGGATAATGGTGGTTGCCGGAGGACACGATCAGACATGTGCGGCCCTGGGGGCGGGAGTTACCAAATCGGGGGTATGCATGTATGCGACCGGCACCGTAGAATGTTTCTGCCCAATGCTGGAAACCTCTTCCTTTACGGATGAGCTGAGAAAAAATAATCTATGTTGTTACGATTTTGCCATCAAAGGAAAATACACCACTGTGGCATATAGCCTTACCGGCGGGAATATCCTTCGCTGGATGCGCGATGAACTGGGGCATGAAGAAGTATTGAATGCCCAACAGACAAGCCAGAATGCTTATTCCCTGCTATTGGATCAGATGCCCGATGAACCAACCGATTTATTGGTGCTGCCCTACTTCTCATCTACCGGCACCCCGTATTTTGACACAAAAGCAAAAGGTGCCATCATCGGGTTGCAATTAACTACCCAAAAAGCTGAAATTACCAAAGCGCTGCTGGAAGGGGTTGCCCTTGAGATGAAGCTGAACCTTCAACTCATGGAGGAATCGGGAATGGTAATTGACTCATTTATTGCAACAGGCGGGGGCACCCGAAACAAACGCTGGACACAATTAAAAGCGGATGTATTGAACAAGGCCATTGTTACCCGAAATGTGAAGGAAGCCGGTTGCTATGGAGCTGCAATGCTTGCTGCTTCTGCTTTTACCAATCAGTCGGTGGAAGCACTTATTAACAGGAACAGCATCGATTCGGAAGTAACCGTTCCCGATCCTGGTAAAGCCGGTATCTATGAGGTGAAATTTAACAAGTACAAACAATTATATCCCTTGTTGAAACAATTTTGGAAAGAGTAGTTGTAAAAAATAACCTTTGAATAAATTGGTTTTAACATTCTTGTTCACAAATTTGGCTTAATCATCCCTCTGAACCAATGCATGAATTGAAATAATATTTTTCATAACTTAACGACCTTGAACTTACAACTATGAACAAAAAAGACGAATTATCCTATGTCGGCAACCTGTCGCAGCTGGGAGGTGCCAGGCACTATGAACTTACCGATGGGTGGGCACGGAATCTTCGGGCAATTGATATTGAATCGGGTAGTGGATTAAAATATACCATAATGCCCGATCGGGGAATGGATATTTCTCTGGCCAGTTACAAAGGAACCAACCTGGTTTACCTGACATGTAACGGAGAAACGCATCCCGCTTTCTATGAACCCGAAAACATAAACTGGCTGCATACTTTTGCGGGAGGGTTACTAACCACTTGCGGTCTTACACACATTGGCGGACCGGCAACAGATGAAGGGGAAGCCTATGGTTTACACAGCCGCTATTCGACCATCCCGGCTAAACAGGTAGCTGATTTATCCGAATGGATTGGCGATGAATACCATATAAAAATAAGAGGAACCACCGAAGAAGGAAGGCTTTTTGGTGATAAACTGCGATTGGTGCGCGAAATAACCACCATTATGGGTCAAAACAAATTAAGGATCACCGATACCATTACCAATTTCGGAAACAAACCCAGCCCGTATGCTATTCTTTACCATATGAATTTTGGGTATCCCCTTTTAAGCGAAGATGCTGAACTCATTATTCTCGCCGATAAGACAGAACCTCGCGATGAAAATGCCATTCCAGGGATGAACGTATTTACTAAATTCATAAAGCCCCAAAGCGGTTATAAAGAACAGGTTTTTTTCCATACCATGAAGGGGAACGAATTGGGAGAAACTGAAGCTTCTCTGGTGAATAAAAAACTGGGAATTGCAGTGAAAATCAAATTCAATATCAAGTCTTTACCAATTCTCACGGAATGGAAAATGATGGGGATTGGTGAGTATGTGGTAGGTTTGGAACCTTGCAACGTCCCTGGTATTAGCAGAGCCCAGTTAAAGGAAAAAAAGCTGTTGCCTTTTTTGCTCCCCGGAGAAAGCACTACCAATACGGTTGAACTGGAAATCAACGAAATTCATCCATAATATAAGGCAAGCCTTCAAAGTTAAATTTCATGGAAAAGCTGGTATTATTTGGCGCAGGGAAGATTGGAAGGTCGTTTATTGGGCAACTATTCTCCCAATCGGGATTTGAGGTGGTTTTTATTGATGTTTTCGAACCGGTCATTACTGCCTTGAATAGAAGGAAGGAATACAAGGTTATTATTAAAAGCAACCGGGAAGACGAAACAATCCTGGTAAAAAATGTCCGGGGCATTCTAAGTTCGGATATAGTATCTGTTACGAATGAAATAATAGATTGCACAATTGTAGCTATTTCGGTTGGTCAGGCAGGAATGAAGGATGTTATACCGCTGTTGGCACAAGGGCTATTGAAACGCCAAAAGATAAGAGGAAACATACCACTCGATATCATAATTGCCGAAAACATGCGCAATGCGGATGCTTTCATAAGAAACGAACTGTTTTCCCTTGTTGGCCCAGACTATCCTTTAGATGAACTGGTTGGTTTGGTAGAAACCAGTATTGGCAAAATGGTTCCTATCATGACGCGTGAGGATCAGGAAAAGGATATCCTGCAGGTATTTGCTGAACCATACAATACGCTTATTCTTGATAAGAAGGCATTTAAGAATCCCATTCCGGATGTCCAGGGGTTGGCTCCGAAGGAA
>JAIFLU010000119.1 GCA_020048915.1 Bacteroidota bacterium
GAAGACCACCGGTAATTACGGCGAAATCAAATCCAAAAAGATAGCCTCCCATAGCCGAAACCAGGGAAATGCCTATCAAAAATTTCCAGTTGTATTTGCTCATTAGGTAAAAGGTAAAAATTTAAAGCGAAAATATAAATATGAGTCCGATTAGTAAATGGACTAAATATTGATTTATATATACTATTTGATTATTTTCGCAATAAAAAGTACTCGTGATGCGTAAACGTGATGGATTTAATAATCAGCTCGCAATAGTGTTACCTCACCATATTCAAACCGAACTAAAAGAAAACCCATTAACAAAATTACTATTTATTACAGATGTGGGATATTATCCTGTTGCAAAATTTCACTTTCGTGAAAGGGCAGAGGGCTGTGAACAAAATATTCTTATTTTTTGTACGGAAGGAAATGGTTGGGTTGAAACCAACGGATCGACCAAAAGGATATCAAAAGATACATTTTTAATTATTCCGGCAGGACTTCCTCATAGATACGGAGCAGACAATTTAAACCCATGGAGTATATACTGGTTTCATTTCTCAGGTTTTCAGGCTTCGAATTTCTGTAACGACAGCCTATTAGTCTCCAATATTAACAGTATTGAAAATACAAGGAACGACCGTCGCATAAGGTTATTTGAAGAAATATACCAAAACCTTTCGATGGGGTACAGTAAGGAAAATCTTGAGTATGCTTCTATTTGCCTGTGGTATCTGTTAGGATCTTTCAATTATCTTCCACAGTTTGAGCGTATGCGCACCATTCAGCAAACCGACGTGATCGAAAAAAGCATCCTTTATATGCACGTACACCTGAACGAAAATATAAACCTTCAGGACTTAGCCACACATTGCGGCTATTCTTCTTCCCATTTTTCAGCAATATTCCGTAAAAAAACTACACGTTCACCTATCGAATACTTTCTCGACCTAAAAATGCAAAACGCTTGTCAGCAACTCGACTTCACCAATAAAAGAATAAAGGAAATTGCCACCAGTCTTGCTTTTAGCGACCAGTTTTATTTCTCCCGATTATTCAAGCGTATCATTGGTGTTTCGCCCATTGACTACCGAAACAAGAAAAAAGGTTGAAACGTTATGCCTTTATAAAACCATACTTATATAATCTATATAGCATATTTGATCTGAAGCTGCCAGCTATTATACATGTATTATTGATCATATACACTAATAAACTACCTCGCAGCAGAGCTGACGAGGTATTAAAACAAAGATAGTTGCTGACTATAAATCTTTCTATATTCTTTCTCACGACCTCGACTTTTTACATATGCTTGTATAGTAGATTCATCGCCATGTTTACCAACAGTACTTACATAGTAACCTTTAGTCCAAAACTCTCCTCCCCAAAGCTGTTTCTTTACTTCTGGGTGAAGTCTAAATATTTCTTTTGTAGTTATGCTTTTTACCAGTTAAATAATTTTTGTGGGACTATACGTTGGAACACTTTGTATCAAAAAATGAATATGATCATTATCTGTCCCTATCTCGATAAAATAAACCTCATAACGCTCATAAATGCCAAAGCATATTTCTTTCGAACTTATTTTTACGGCTTCAGAGAAAACTACCCGCCTATATTTTGTAGGACATACAAAATGATACAGCAAAACAGTAACATTATGACTTTTATGTATATACTCACTCACATAGTAAAAATATATTTAATTTTCGAAGCAGAGCTTCGAGGAATTAGACCAAAGGAGATTAAAACAATTAACAGACTAAAAAATAAATTCCAAATCGTTTTTTGTTTTCCATCAATATTCTCCACCGTCATGTATAGATCAACCAATGACCAAATCATGCAAACCACATATATGTATTGAAATGGGATGAAAGGAATTACTAAATCTCCAGCTATAAAAAGGAGCAATATTAAGAAGCCCTTTTTATAATCCTTGAGAAATATTTGTCCTCCTCCCGGTATTATAATTGAAAGAATAAAAGGTAGAAGATTTCTCATATCACCCTATTGAAAATGTAATTATTCAATTTCAACATCTGCCGATTGCTCAGGGTAAATAATAATATAATTTTGGTTAGAGAAATGACTCGACAATATTTTG
Organism: Bacteroidota bacterium; assembly: GCA_020048915.1. Lineage (GTDB taxonomy): Bacteria > Bacteroidota > Bacteroidia > Bacteroidales > JAAUTT01 > JAAUTT01. The sequence continues at coordinate 2,096 of JAIFLU010000119.1, forward strand.
GGCAACAATACCATTCTGCGATTAAACGAAATAGTCGATGGTCGGGCTGATACGGCAATTACCAAATCTTTGGAAAGGATTTCGGCGGCAATGGACGATATATTGGGGTAAAACTCAAAAATACGGTATTTAACAGTGTTATAAAAGCGGTCTTTCGCAAAAAAATTGTGAATTGCTTGCTGCGATTGGTTGTTCACTACCAGAAGAAGCTTAGCACTGGTATTAATAGAGAGCGCTTTAACCGTACCCATTAAATCGCCAAAACCAAGTTCCATTTCAGCATTGGCTGGCAGAAATACATAAATATTGCGGGCTGGAATTAATGGAACAGTTAGTTTGGTTACAATCATCATCTGCTTGCAATTCTCTAACAGGTTTTCAATTATATTCCCAAAGAAATAATTGGTGGTATTTGATTTCCCGCTCCATCCTAAAATTATTTTATTAATATACAACTCTTTAATAGTTCGGGAAATGCCTGTTGGTATATTGATATCGATTCGCGTAAGGGGTTTGATATCGGCCTCAGAATATACCGTTTGGCTGGATAATTGATTAAGTATGTCTTTATTATGCAAAAGGGTTTGCTCCAGCCGGTCGTCGTCGTGAACGATGGAAAGAGGATAAATGGTGGCAAATTTATGTTGCCGGGCAAGCAAAGCAAAATCGACCAGGGTCGTTACCGATTCCGGATTAGAAACAGGCACCAGGATGCTTTCGCGGTCTTTTTTCAACACTTCCGGCATTTCAGGTTCCTGAAGTACAATTTTTCGCCCTGCTTTTTCTGTAACAAATGAACTTACACTGCATGTTGCCAAAATAAGAAGAATGGTTGCATTAAGAACCGTTTCACTTAAAATCCCCAGATTATACCCCACTAAAATTACAGCAATGGTAGCTGCAGCATGAGACGCACTCAACCCAAAAATCAGGTTGCGATCGTTCTTTGAATACTTATAGATAATTTGCGTAAGGTAGGCTGCCAGATATTTACTAATCAGTGCTATTATGATCAACGAAACCGCAAATACAATGGTTTCAAGACCAGAGAACAATACCCTGAGATTGATAAGCATGCCTACCCCAATTAAAAAGAACGGAATAAACAATGTATTACCAATGAAAGTTATCCGGTTCATTAACGCTGAGTGATTTGGAATTACTTTGTTTAACGCTAATCCTGAAAGGAAAGCTCCTACTATAGGTTCTATATTGGCAAGTGTTGCGAGCAAAGAGGACAATAACAAAACTACCAGCACAAACAGGTACTGGGCACTGTCTTCGACCTGAACATTTTTAAAAAACCAACGGCTGATGCGTGGAACTCCCCATAAGACTAAAAAAACAAATGCTGCCAGTAAAAAGATTTGTTGCACCCAGAATATCCAATCGAGTCTTCCCTGAAACGATGCTACTATAATAGTAAGGAGCAAGAGCACCGCGGTGTCGGTAATGATAGTCCCTCCAATAGTTATGACAACCGATTCGCGGCGGGTAATTTTTAGTTTATTAACAATGGGGTACGACAATAACGTATGTGTCGAAAACATGCTGGCCAGAAGCAATGCGGAGTGAAAAGAATAATTAAATACATTTTTAATGATGAAATAACCAAGCGATAATGGAATAGCAAAGGTTAATATCCCAAAAACGATACTTTTATAACGACTGCGCTCAAAGCTATGCATGTTAATTTCGAGACCGGCGAGAAACATGAGGTATAACATCCCTACGGACGAAAGAATTTTTACGCCCAGATTATCCGAAATAATTCCGCTACCATGAGGGCCAATAATCAAACCCGATATGATCAAGCCAAATATGGCTGGGACTTTTAATTTTCGCGACAAATAGGGAGTTAGCAAGATAATTACAATGATTACTGCGAAAATTATAATGGGGTTAGTTATCGGGGTAATATTTGTAATTAGCTCCTTCAAAATAGCGGTTTAAATAGTAATAGAGGTTAGCAATAAAATCGTAGCTAAAATAAGGAAATATTTTTTCTAACTTATGTAATTCATAAACTTTGTGATCTCCTCATTTTTCAGGACAATGTATACCATAGTGTAACAGACCAATCCTTTGAAAAAATCGTGGGGTACTAAAACAAAAAACCCAGAAGAACCGGGCTTTTATTTTCTGATATTATTTTTTCGGTTTGGTTTTATCATCCACAACATCGGTACCTTTCTCCAGAGGCTCGGTTCCATATACTATGGCTTCCAGGTCGTAACCCGGAATATCACCATAAGCGCCTTTTGCTTCTTCTTTTGTAACCAATATCATAGATCCGCCAAGGTTGGCTGCTTTCTTTTGAAGTTTGATAATGGCGCTTTGCTTGGCTGCTTTTTTGCTCCGGTTGCTGGGCGATGATTTAGCCGTAATAACGCCTCGGTTATAGAGCCCCTGAACATCTTTTTCGTCGCGCGTTACTAAAATCGACTCCCATTGCCCTTCCTGTATCATAGTAAGAACAGGTTTGTTAAAAACATCTACCCTGCCGGTGCGATAAATTACTTTTTCAACTTCTTTTCTATCGATCGCGAGCGATTCAGTTTTATCGGGCAAGGAATACATTAATGTTGAAGACGATACATTTTGAATTTTACAGGGAATTTTTTTGCCACCCAACCTAACAATAGTATCTACAGGGGTTTTAGCAGCCTGGGCAAATAAAGCACCACTCATCAGGGCAACCATCCATACAACCAAACATCTTTTCATATTAAATAGGTATAAATTTAAAAAACGAATAACAAAGTTAAGACATTATATACTTCAAGCAAAATCTGTTTATCAAAACGAGTGCCAATAAAATAATCTATTGGAGTTCATTCAGAATATTTGTAAAATTACAATACCGTAAATAACTAGGAGGCTTTAATAGATGTATCACCGCTCAAAAGATAAAATACTCTCAAAGATAGGATATTACAACGACCAAAAAGGTATAATGAATCGCTATTTACGGGAAATAACCAATTGGGGGACTCACCTTGAGAAAACAAAAAAAGCAATTTTAAGCGGCGTTGAAGGAAAACAGCGCAATAAAATGGTCATTTTAGGCAGTGGTTGGTTACTGGATGTTCCTATTGAAGAGCTTTCGTCGATTTTTAAAGAAGTATGGCTTATTGATGTGTATCATCCACCACAGGTTGTAAAAAAAACATCGCATTGGACCAACATCAAGCTCATCCAAACTGAGCTGACCGGAATGGCAGAGCAAATTTACAACATCACCAAAGTTTACCGTAAAAGTAAATTTAGAACCCCTGTAGAAGAAATTGTTACCAGACAAGCTATTGATTTAACTAGCTATGATTATGTAGTGTCGTGCAATATCTTAGACCAGCTTGATACTATTCTCATTGATTATTTGAAAGAGCAAACGCTATATTCCGCACAGGAATTAGAAACTATAAAACGGCTTATTCAGCAGTCTCATCTTGATTCACTGCCAAAGAATAAAACGACGCTCATTTGTGATATTGAAGAGTGGGTAATGGATGCAGAGGAAAAGCTAAGTGAAAAAAGGCCACTGGTGCATGTTCCCCTTCCCGGTATCGAGACCATGAATTCCTGGGTTTGGAAATTCGACACGCAGATGACCTATTACCCGTCTTTTAAGACGTATTTTAAAGTAGCGTCGCTGAATTTTTAGCCTTTTTACCTACTTTATGACGTTGCCAATTCTCTTAAAAGCCCCAACTCCTTAAGGTTAAAATCCTTAATATCAAAACTTTTTAACTATAATTGTCATTAGCCTCCAGTAATGGATTAATTGTCATAGAAATTATAAGAAACAATCCACAGAAGATTGTTCTGAATGAACCTGCTTTTTGCAAATCCCCATTAAATCCTTTTCAAATAATTTATGCATCAAAGAATAAAACCCTTATTTTATAATGAAACCCTAAAAATCCTGGAAAACTGAGAATTAAACTGCGTCTTTATCTCTTTCATATCCATTTCCCTACCTAATTCTTTCTGCATCGATGTTACTCCTTTATCCTGAAAACCACAAGGATTGATGTGACTAAAATATTTCAGGTCAGTATTGACATTCAGCGCAAAGCCATGCATGGTAACATACCGGCTGATGCGAACTCCTATGGCACATATTTTCCTGACTTTGGGCGTGGAAACATCCAGCCAAACTCCAGTAGCACCTTCCAGCCGAGTGGCTGATATATTATACTGACCGAGTGTTTGAATTATTACCTCTTCCAATAAATGGACATACTCCTTTACACCAAGTTTGAAGCTTTCCAGATCAATGATGGGGTAACCAACCAATTGCCCCGGTCCATGATAGGTAATATCTCCTCCCCGGTTTATTTTATAATAGGTAGCATTGATCGATTTTAAAAAACTTTCCTGAATCAATAAATTATTTGCATCGCCACTTTTACCTAATGTATATACATGTGGGTGCTCACAGAGAATCAGATAGCCAGGAATAATAATTTTCCCATCTGCTTTGTTTTTTTTTTTTGCTTCAACAACTCCTTCCAGCAATTCCTCCTGATAATCCCAGGCTTCCTGATAGTTTTTGATACCTAAATCAATATATTCGAGTGTATGCATGATTTTCTCCATAAATACCAATTACAAATGCGTTCAAAGGTAAAAAGTATGAATCAATATTTGCTTATAAAAGTTCGCAGCTAATCACAAAATATTTTTTCGAAAGCCAATATTTTCCTGTAAATTCGCGCCACAAAGTTAGTTTGGTTGTAATTATTTATTAGAGAAAAATTTATGGAGTGGATGAATAATCTATTGTTTGGCAATTCTATTGCCCATACAATATTGATTTACAGCATTGCTATTGCTACAGGGGTAGCACTTGGAAAAGTAAAAATCTTCGGAATATCATTAGGAATTACATTTGTTCTGTTTACAGGTATCCTTCTTGGACATCTGGGACTAGATGTGAATCACGAAGTCCTCGAATTTGTAAGGGAGTTCGGACTAATCTTATTTGTATTTACCATTGGGCTCCAGGTTGGACCTGGCTTTTTCGCTTCGTTTAAAAAGGGGGGCCTTGTTCTTAATTTATGGACTATTGTTATTGTTGCGTTAAATGTTCTTGTAACAATTGGCATTATTCTTATCGCTAAAGTTCCTGCCCCAATGGCGGTTGGCATTATGTCGGGAGCTGTTACCAATACCCCTGGGCTTGGAGCTGCCCAACAGGCACTGAACCAGATTGTGGAAGCCAGTCCCGGAATGACAATGCCAAACATTGGACTTGGTTATGCTGTTGCATACCCGTTCGGCGTTCTGGGTATTATTACTACCTTAATTCTACTTCGCAAAATATTTAAACTCAACCTAAAAGAAGAGAACGCAAAATATTCAAATCCTTTGAAAGCATCAGAAGGTGTTTTGTTACATTTTAATGTAATAGTCACAAACCCGGCAATATTTGGAAAAACCGTTCGGGATGTTTATAAATTAATTGGGAAGGATGCTATTGTTTCCCGAATAATGCGAAATGGAGAAGTCCAGATTGCCCGTTCCGAATCGGTAATTTTAGAAAATGATATTATACTCATAATAGCACCCCGAAACGAACTTGCCGAAATTGCAAAAACGATCGGTAAGGAAAGCGAATTGGACATAAAATCGGAAAAAAGTGATTTAACAACCAAGCAAATATTGGTGACAAATAAACGGGTTCTCGGAAAAAAACTTGGAGATTTGCGCATTGGGAAAGTGTATGGCGTTAAAATTACCCGCATTTACCGCTCCGATATGGAATTCTTAGCCTTACCTGAACTCTACTTGCAGATGGGCGACAAAATTAATGTGGTTGGAGAAGAAGAAGCGATTGAAAATGCATCCAAATTACTCGGGAATTCAACTAAGAGGTTACGTGAGCCCAACCTTATCCCAATTTTTGTGGGCATACTTTTAGGTGTAATTTTGGGAAGCATTCCTTTTGCATTTCCCGGAATTCCGGTACCCGTAAAATTAGGCATGGCTGGTGGGCCGCTTATTGTTGCTATTCTGCTAAGTCGCTATGGCCATAAAATTAAACTTATTTCTTACACTACCCCCAGTGCCAACTTTTTACTACGCGAAGTAGGGATTGTACTGTTCCTTGCAAGTGTTGGTTTAAAAGCTGGTGGACAATTTGTGGAGACACTAATGTCGGGAGATGGATTTATTTGGATGGGATATGGAATACTTATTACGCTAATTCCAATTTTGATAGTTGGATGTTTGGCTAAAATATTCTCCAAACGTAATTATTTTGAATTATGCGGATTGTTAGCCGGCAGCTGCACTGATCCTCCGGCTCTTGCATATGCGAACTCTATTGCAAGCAACAATGCACCGGGCTTAGCTTATGCCACCGTTTATCCTATGGCAATGTTTTTGAGGATTTTGGCTGCCCAGTTACTTATTTTGTTTTTTGTTTAAAGTTTAAGCATTTTAGGGAATATTTTCGTTGGTGCGTGACGTTCGGCATGATAGGATGAACGCACCAGCGGACCGCTTTCCACAAAAGCAAATCCTTTGCTTAGCCCAATTGTTTTATATTCTTCAAATTTTTCGGGTGTAATATATTCCTTCACTGGATAATGGCTTCGGGTAGGTTGCAGGTATTGCCCCAGGGTTAATACCTTACACCCTGCTTTTAATAAATCGCCCATCGTTTGAAGAATTTCCTCTTCGGTTTCCCCCAAGCCAAGCATAATACCCGATTTGGCTGTAACTCCGCTTTGAGCTAAAATTTTGATTACCTGTAAGCTTGTATCATACTTCGCACGGCTTCTGATTTGCGGGGTTAGTCGCTCAATGGTTTCGAGGTTATGCGATATTACTTCCGGCCCGGCATCAATAATTTTATGGATATGTTCAATTTTACCATCAAAATCGGGGATGAGAGTCTCCAAGGTGGTGGTAGGGTTTAGTTTTTTTAACTGACGTATTACTTCGGCCCAGAGTTCAGCCCCACCGTCCGGTAAATCGTCGCGATCCACACTGGTGAGCACACAATGTTTTAATTTCATTTCGGCAACGGTTTCGGCAATAAGTCGGGGCTCGGACCAATCCGGAGGAAGTGGCCTGCCGGTTTTTACATTACAAAATTTACACGATCGGGTACATATATCTCCCAGAATCATAAAGGTAGCGGTGCCATTCTCCCAGCATTCGGCATGGTTTGGGCAACTGCCACTGGTACATATTGTATGCAGTCCATTTTTATTTACCAGATTATTTACTTTCGTAAAATTCTCCCCTTTGGGCAACCGAATTTTAAGCCATTCGGGTTTTCGCAGGTATTTCCCCTCTTCCGACATAGTATTGTAATGTATTTAGCTTGCAAATATAACCCTTAATCGATAGTGAATATAATTTGACCTGAACTTTCAACCTGAATAATCTTATCTTTGCAAAAATTTTTCAGTTATATTTTATAAAATAGAATTTTCATCCATTAACACATATGAACCCGAACGAATTAAGTGAACAGGAAGTAATCAGGAGAAACTCGCTCGAAGAATTACGCAAACTCGGCATAGATCCATACCCACACGAAGGGTGGGAAATAAATGCCTCCAGCACGGAAATACTCGCCAATTTCAATCCCGAACTAAAAAACTTTCAGGAAGTTTCTATTGCCGGAAGAATTATGAGCCGTCGTATTATGGGCAGTGCCTCGTTTGCCGAGATACAAGACCAATTTGGCCGGATTCAGATTTATATAAAACGTGACGATATTTGTCCCGGTGAAAATAAAGACCTTTATAATACTGTATTTAAAAAACTATTGGATATAGGCGATTTCGTCGGAATTAAAGGGTATGTTTTTGTAACTCAAATGGGCGAAACGTCTATTCATGTGCAAGAACTTAAAGTTTTAAGCAAATCGGTGCGTGTTTTGCCTATTGTAAAGGAAAAGGATGGTAAGTTATTCGATGCTTTTACCGATCCGGAACAGAGGTACCGCCAACGATATGTTGATTTAATAGTAAATCCTTCCATAAAAGAAGTATTTATTAAGCGTTCGAAAATTGTGAATACCCTGCGCGATTTTTACAATTCCAAGGGATACCTCGAAGTTGAAACACCTATTTTACAGCCACTTCCCGGAGGAGCAACTGCCCGTCCTTTTACCACACACCATAATGCGCTGGATATTCCGCTATACCTGCGTATTGCCAACGAGCTTTACTTAAAACGCCTTATAGTTGGAGGGTTTGATGGCGTATACGAATTTGCCAAAGATTTCCGTAACGAGGGGATGGACCGGACCCATAACCCTGAATTTACCGTGATGGAGATTTATGTCGCCTACAAGGATTATAACTGGATGATGGATTTTACCGAGGAAATGCTCGAACGCGTTGCCCTGGCACTTCATAACACTACCGAGGTTCCATTGGGTGATAAAATCATCGATTTTAAACGTCCCTTTAAGCGTATTACCATGGTTGATGCTATTAAAGAACATACCGGTATTGACATTAACGGCATGGATGAGGCTCAATTGAAGGATGTTTGCAAAAAACTCCATATCGAAGTAAACGAAACCATGGGAAAAGGCAAGCTGATCGACGAAATTTTTGGCGAAAAATGTGAAAGTCATTACATTCAGCCAACGTTTATTATGGATTACCCCATTGAGATGTCTCCTTTATGTAAAAAACACCGGAGTAACCCCGAACTTACGGAGCGCTTTGAACTCATGGTAAATGGAAAGGAATTATGCAATGCCTATACTGAATTAAACGACCCAATTGACCAATACGAGCGGTTTAAATCACAATTAGAACTTTCGGAAAAAGGGGATGACGAAGCCATGTTTATCGACCTCGATTTTGTCCGGGCACTGGAATATGGAATGCCTCCAACTTCAGGAATGGGAATGGGAATTGACCGGCTGGCGATGATTATGACCAACCAGGTAAGTATTCAGGATGTACTATTCTTTCCTCAGATGCGCCCTGAAAAGAAAGCTAAACGCGAAGATGATACGGAAGCCTTCCAGGCAATGGGAATTCCAACGGAATGGATTGAAGTTATCCAAAAAATGGGACATACTGCCGAAGGAATAAAAGCGATTAGCCCCGGAAAATTGCATAACGATTTGTGTGGCTTTAAAAAGAAAAACAAACTTGAAATAGCAAGCCCAACGCAGGATCAGGTAAAAGCCTGGCTTGCCAGTTAAAAATTGTTTTGCTTGAGAACGTACAATTTTGTAATTTGAATTAAAACACCTGCATGAACGAAAATTCAAAAATTGCTGTTATTGGGGGAGGAAGCTGGGCTACTGCTTTAGCGCATGTTGTATTGCAAAACAGCAGTCATATCAACTGGTATATTTACGAAAATGAAATTATAGATCATATAAAGCAACATCGCCATAATCCTCAATATCTAAGCTCCTTATTATTCGACACCCAACAAATAACTTTTTACAACGATATTGCCGAAGTTATTAAAGAGTCGGATATAATTCTGATGGTAGTTCCTTCGGCCTATGTAAAAAGTACCATGGGTCTGGATGACATCGATTTCTCCGGTAAAATATTTATTAGTGCGGTAAAAGGAATTATTCCGGGCGATAATTTAACGGTTACCCAATATTTTGGTAAAAGGTACAACATTCCTGACGAAAGGTTATTAGTAATTTCCGGACCGAGCCACGCCGAAGAAGTGGCGATGCAGCGACTCACATACCTCACTGTTGCTTGCAGCGATATTAAACTTGCCGACGAAATTGCCGGTATTATCAAATGTAGTTTTGTTAAAACAATTTCATCTACCGATGTGGTTGGAATTGAATATGTAGCCGTTTTAAAAAATATTTTTGCTTTATCGGCTGGAATTGCACATGGATTAGGGTATGGCGATAACTTTATTGCGGTGTTGGTTTCAAATGCGTTGCAGGAAATGAAACGGTTCCTGAATAAAGTGCACAAGAGCTCGACCAAGCGAAAGATAAACCACAGCGTTTACCTGGGCGATTTGCTGGTAACGGCATATTCGCAATTCAGCCGCAACCGTACCTTTGGAACCATGATTGGGAAAGGGTATTCGGTTAAATCGGCTCAACTCGAAATGAATATGGTGGCCGAAGGTTATTATGCGGTGGCATGTATTCATGAGATGAACAAAAATTATGAGATAAAATTACCCATTACTGAAGCTGTATATAATGTTTTGTACGAAAAGATTTCTCCTTCCATCGAAATGCGTTTGCTTACTGAAAAGCTTCATTAAGGATGAATTTGAATTTCTAAGCCAACAATTTATCGCTTTAGAAATCAACCAAAAGAGAAAGAAATATTTTTCATCGGCCAATTAGCCTATCTTTACAAATCTATATGTATCACTTTTAAATTGCATGTCATGTTAAATTTAGTATTGTTTGGCCCTCCAGGCTCAGGAAAAGGCACTCAAAGTGCAAAACTTATCGAAAAATACAAATTGATCCACCTCTCTACCGGTGATATTTTAAGAGGAGAAATTGCAGGCCAGACTCCGCTTGGATTAGAGGCTAAAAAGAAAATGGATAAAGGGGAATTGGTTCCCGATGAAGTTGTAATTGGAATGATTAGCAACAAATTAGACGCCAATGCAAACGCTACCGGTTTTATTTTTGACGGGTTTCCTCGTACTACTGCACAAGCAGAAGCGCTAGATAACCTTCTTACCAAGAAAAAGACTGCAATTACGGTAATGCTTTCGCTCGATGTGGAAAAACAAGAACTCGTAAACCGCCTGCTTAACCGGGGTAAAGATTCCGGCCGTGCCGACGATCAAAATATTGATGTTATTGAGAACCGTATTGCTGTTTATAATAAGGAAACTGCTGTTGTTGGGGATTATTATAAAAAACAAAATAAATTACAATTGATCCATGGAATGGGTTCGGTCGACGAAATCTTTGACCGTCTGTCCAAAGCAATTGATAAAGCTAAGAATTAAAACAATCGAATGTCAGATACTAATTTTGTAGATTATATTAAAGTTTTTGTCCGTTCTGGCGATGGTGGTGCCGGATCAGTGCATTTTCGCCGCGAAAAATTTGTTCCAAAAGGTGGACCCGATGGAGGAAATGGTGGTCGCGGCGGAAATGTAATTGTTCGGGGTAGCTCGCAAGTGTGGACTTTGATACATTTAAAATATGCCCGCCATATCTTCGCCCAAAGTGGCGGAAATGGCACAGGAGCAAATTGTACAGGCTCGGATGGGAAAGATGCCATCATTGAAGTACCATTAGGGACTGTTGCCAAAGATGCCGAAACCGGCGAAGTAATATTCGAAATTACCCAGGATGGTGAAGAGAAAATTTTAGCTGTGGGCGGCCGCGGAGGATTAGGAAATACAAACTTCAAAACAGCCACGCTCCAAACTCCCCGATTTGCTCAACCAGGCGAGCCATGTGTTGAAGGATGGCGGATTTTGGAATTAAAACTCCTTGCCGATATTGGCCTTGTTGGATTTCCCAATGCCGGAAAATCAACTTTATTGTCGGTAGTTTCCGCTGCCAAACCGAAAATTGCCGATTATGCTTTTACTACCTTGGTTCCAAATATTGGTATCGTTCCGTACCGCGATAACCGGTCGTTTGTAATGGCCGATATCCCGGGGATTATTGAAGGTGCCAGTGAAGGCAAAGGGTTAGGGTTGCGATTCTTACGGCACATAGAGCGAAATTCGATGTTGCTGTTCCTTATTCCTGCCGACAGCGCTGATGTTGCCAAAGAATATCAGGTTCTGCTAAATGAACTGGAACAATTTAATCCGGAATTACTCGATAAAAAAAGAATAATGGCCATCAGCAAGAGCGACCTTATCGACAAAGAATTAGAAGATGAACTAAGGCAGCAGCTTCCTGGTCTTCCGTTTGTTTTTATTTCGGCCATCGCAAATAAAGGCATTACCGAGTTAAAAGATCTTATCTGGAAAGAATTAAACAGTTGAAACAACCATATTAGGTAACCCAACACACAAGGGAATAACTATCGGGATTCCATCTGACCTAAATTTAATAATCAAAAAATAGACAGTTGATATGGATGCTATTGTTCAAGCCGATCAATCGTTCTTTCTTTACTTAAATGGAATACATTCCCCTTTTTGGGATCCCATTATGGTTTTTATCAGTGGAAAACTATCCTGGCTTCCACTTTATTTATTGCTCATCGGTTTTCTGATAAAAGAACGAAAAAAGAAAGTGTATATCTCTTTGGTCGTTATTATTCTTCTGGTAGTTGCTACCGATCAGATTTCCGTTTTCATTAAAGATTCCGTTCAACGGCCACGGCCATGCCGCGATGAAGTGATTGGCGCATTTGCTCATATCGTAAATGGGTGCGGAGGGAAATTCGGGTTTGTTTCGTCGCACGCCGCCAATACATTTGGGGTCGCTATGTTTTTTTCCTTGCTTTTTCGTAAGAATTGGGTAAGTATGGCACTCATCATTTGGGCTACTATTGTATCTTATAGTCGCATTTATCTGGGAGTTCATTATCCTGGCGATATTCTCGGCGGCGCTTTTCTGGGACTTGCTATAGGGTATGGCATGTTTAACCTGGAAGCGTTTATTATTTCCAAGGTAAAACAATAATTAGTTTTAATCATTGTGGTTCGGTAAAAAACAGGTCGCCGCGAGGCGGCTTAGAGCCATTAGTTGTATTCGTTTGTCTACAAACAGTTCGCAGCTATGCTGCTTTTTTTTTAGTCGCTTAGCGACGTCCTGTTTGTAGTAAAAATATATACTCATCAAAAATAAGCCCCACGGGGCGACCTGTTTGTAATCCGTTATATTACAAGTTTTGTAAGAATTAACAACTTTTTATCGGACAACAATGAATTTTAATAATAAGTTTGACGCCTTATTTGTGTAGATAAAAATTCCACAAATCAATTACCCGTTTTGCCTTCATATACGCTTTGCTGATTAAGGAGATTAAGCCATTATTTATTAACCTTTTGGCCCTCTCTTTATTCTATTCCTAACCTACCCCTTAAATTTCTTAAACAGCGACACCACAATATGTCCTCCAAAACCAAACGTATTGTTAATCGCAACATTCACTTCTTTATCTATACTCTTGTTAAGAACAAGGTTAATTAAAGGATTTATTTCAGGATCAACTTCGCTCACATTTATCGTAGCCGGAATTTTATTATGGTAAATCGACAGAACACTGGCAATACCTTCAATAGCTCCGGCTGCGCCCAGCAAATGGCCCGTCATGGATTTTGTACCACTCACACAGGCTTTTCCCAGACACGTTTCAAATACTTTGCTGATAGCCTTGCACTCGCTGATATCACCAATTGGAGTAGAGGTAGCATGCCCATTAATGTAATCAACATCTTTTGGTGTTAATCCGGCATCCCTGAAGGCTTCTTCCATAGCCGAAATAGCTCCAAGTCCTTCAGGATGAGACGCTGCAACATGAAAGGCATCGGAAGCCATTCCAGCTCCGGCAAGTTCACAGTATATTTTAGCCCCCCTTTTCAAGGCATGTTCCAACTCCTCTACCATTAATGCTCCACTTCCTTCGCCCATCACAAAACCATCGCGGGTTTTGTCAAATGGCCTGGATGCTGTTTCCGGGGAATCGTTTCGCTCGGAAAGCGCCCTCATGGAATTAAATCCACCGGTTGAAGATTGTGCTATGGGAGCTTCCGATCCGCCGGCAATAATAACATTGGCCTTTCCCATCCTGATAAGGTTTAGGGCATCTACAATGGCATTGTTCGACGACGTACATGCCGAAACTGTCGTATAGCTTAATCCACGGAGTCCATATTTTATGGATATTTGACCGGCAGCAATATTGGGAATCATTTTAGTGACAAAGTATGGACTAAACCTGGGAATTTTACCTCCGGCACAAAAGGCAACCATTTCTTCTTCCATGGTTTGCATTCCGCCGATTCCGGTTGCCCATATGGTTCCAACCCTGGTAAGATCAGTTTCGCTGAGGTTTAACCCCGAATCTTTAATGCATTCATCAACAGCAGCAATCCCATATTGGGTAAACAAATCCATTTTCCGGATTTCTGATTTCTCCATTGTCAGTGTGGGGTCAAACCCCTTTACTTCGCACGAAAATTTTGTTTTAAAGTGGGAAGTATCAAACCTGGTCGTGAGGGCCGCTCCGCTTTTTCCCAACACCAAATTATTCCAATATTCTTGTATGTTGTTCCCAATGGGGGTTATAGCTCCTAATCCGGTAATTACTGCTCGTTTCATCATACTCTATATTAATGATACATATTAACTAAGTAAATAAATCAGGGTTTTAAATCATCCAAAATTGCCTGATGGATTGCCTTAAAATCTGTCTTTTCCAATATACGCGCTAATTGTAATCCTGCCACCATATTGGAGAAAATAAGCAACGCCCTGTCCTTGGGATCGCCCTTAAACGAAAAAATCCCTTTCTCCAAGCCGTTTTTTAAAATGCAGGAAAGCCATTGCAGGATTCGCTCAGTCATCTTTTTCAGCTCGCTCCGTATCGATTCGTTCAACGTATTTAAATCAGGCCCTAAAGAGCCGATGATGCAAAGCTTAAGTTCCCTGTTACTCTTCACATATATTTTCATAAATGTTTCGAGTTGGCTCCACTCATCAAAATTTCGGCTTTGCAGGTTTTCAACCATTTCTTCAAACCGTTGCATGTTTGTTTTTACAATGCTGGTCCCTAAACTTTCTTTTGATGGGAAATAGTAATGGACTGCAGCATTTTTTATTCCCAGCTCCGAAGAAATATCCTGATAACTAAAGGCATTATACCCCCGTGTTCGGATGAGGTCTTCGCCAAGTTCCATAATTTTTTCGCGGGTTACAGACATAAATTACTATATTCATTATTGTTACGGCAAATATACTTACTAATAAGTAAATTCCAAATTTATTTAATTTTAAATTAGTATTTTGAGCGAGATTCATCTATCCGTAATTTCCATATCCTTTTCTCACGCATTTTAAATTTAAGTACCTATTTTTGCATCGCAAATACTGGTAAATATTTGTATTTGTTTAAATAACAAGAATATTTAGATTTGAAAAACTACGATGTAATTGTAATTGGGGCAGGAGCTGCCGGATTAATTGCTGCCGGAAGGGCCGGAGAACTTGGCGCTAAAGTATTGATTTTAGAAAAGATGGAACGTGCCGGACGTAAACTATTAATTACCGGAAAAGGGCGCTGCAACATCACCAACCAAGCTACCATTGCCGAATACCAAAAACATATACATCCAAACGGACGGCTACTTAAACATGCTTTCTCCCAGTTTTTTAATAAGGATATTGTTGCCCTTCTCGAATCGCAGGGTGTTGAAACTGTTTTGGAACGTGGAGACCGGATTTTCCCGGTAAGCGACAAGGCTGCCGATGTAGTAAATGCCCTGGTAAACCGGACTTCAAAATTTGATGTAGAAATTGAATATCATGCCCGGGTAGAAGAAATTTTAACATCCAACCAGGCAGTGACAGGTGTGCGGATTTTAAAGAATGGGACTAAAACGGATTATTTTGCTCCCAATGTTATTTTTTGCACCGGTGGGTGTTCTTATCCAGCCACAGGTTCAAGTGGCGACGGATACCGATTGGCTAAAAATGTGGGTCATACCACCACCACTATTCTTCCGGCACTGGTGCCCATCGAAACAGAAGGATCAACTGCTCCCGATTTGCAAGGGTTAAGCCTTAAAAATGTAAATGCTATTATTTGGATAGCTGGTAAAAAACAAAAAGAAGAGTTTGGCGAAATGCTTTTCACCCATTTTGGCGTATCGGGGCCTATTATTCTTACCCTCAGCCGCTTTATTGTTCAGGAATTTAACAACAAAAAGAACATTGAGCTTTCGATAGATTTAAAGCCAGCTCTGGACGATATGCAGCTGGACAGCCGCTTGCAACGCGACCTCAACGAGCATGGTAAAAAGCAAATTGATAATATTTTTAAACTTTGGTTACCGGGAAAACTCATTGATGTGTTTATGCAATTGGCCAATATTGATGGTGAAAAACTTTGTAACCAGATAACCGCAGCCGAACGCAAGAAAATAAGGGTATTGATGAAAGATTTCCGCCTGAAAGTAAGCGGCTACCGATCGTTTAAAGAGGCTATTATCACTTCGGGAGGAATAAACACCGCCGAAATCGACTTCAAAACCATGGAATCGAAAATTATTAAAAATCTTTATTTTGCTGGCGAAGTTATTGATTTGGATGCAGACACCGGCGGCTTTAACCTTCAAATTGCCTGGTCAACCGCTTATTTAGCAGCTCAGAGTTGTGTGAATAAGATGAATAGCCTCATTGAGAAACAATAAATATCTCATACTTCAATATCCATTATTAAAGTATAAAATCCGTATTCAAAAAATTCGAATACCTGCCAGTAACGATATTTTGAACAATCTCTTTACTGCTGTCATTGGATTGAGCCGTTACCAGGGTGCGGATAGAAAAACAACGCAACGCATCGCTTATGGACAGAGTTCCTTCGGCCGAATCTTTCCTTCCTGTAAATGGCAAGGTATCGGGGCCGCGTTGGCATTGACTGTTAATATTTATGCGGCTCACCTGGTTTGTTAAATGATCGATCAGGTTGGCCAGGGTTTTAGGATCGTTTCCAAATAAGCTAATCTGCTGCCCAAAATTTGAACGAATAATAAAATCCATAAACTCCTGGGGATCGCTGTATGAACATACCGGAATTACCGGTCCAAATTGCTCTACATTATACAAGGATGCATCGGGTGATACAGGAAAAACCACCGCTGGCTTATAAAGTGTTTCATAAAAAACGCCTCCACCAGGATTGACAATACTTGCTCCTTTTGAAACAGCATCGTCAACAAATCCTTTTAACGTAGTTGCTTTGTTGTATTCGGGCAGCG
Source organism: Bacteroidota bacterium (assembly GCA_020048915.1). Taxonomy (GTDB): domain Bacteria; phylum Bacteroidota; class Bacteroidia; order Bacteroidales; family JAAUTT01; genus JAAUTT01. The sequence goes on from JAIFLU010000119.1 coordinate 18,995, forward strand.
GAGTTAGCTTTACGCCTTTTTGCCAGGGCATTCCCTGAGGTAACTGGTCGATGGCTGCTATCAGCTTATCTAAAAATATTTTTTCAATCGATTTATGGACAAAAATCAACTTTAGTCCGGTACAGCGTTGACCGTTAAACGATAAACTGCCGGTAACACACTCGCGAACTGCCAGATCAATGTCTGCATCGGGCATTATTAAAGCCGGATTTTTAGCATCCAGGCCCAAAATGCAACGCAAGCGATGAGGGCGGGGATGCTGTTGTTTCAGAATATCAGCCACACGACTCGATCCTATAAACGCCAAAACATCTACCAATCCGCTCTTAATAATGGGGGTGATAATATTTGATCCCGTTCCATAAATAAAATTTACAACTCCGGCAGGGAAACAGTCGGCAAAAGCCGACAACAATGGCTGATGAAGCAGTATTCCAAATTTAGGAGGTTTTACCACTAACGTATTCCCCATAATTAATGCCGGAATAAGAGTGGTATAGGTCTCATTCAACGGATAATTAAACGGTCCCATGGAAAGACAAACACCCAACGGAGATCGGCGTACCTGGGCAATAATTCCTTCGTCGAGGCTTAATCGGGAGTTGTTACGATCGGATTCTTTCAGGGCATCTATGGTTTTGACAATATATTCTACGGTACGGTCAAACTCCTTGTAGCTATCCTCCAGGCTTTTACCAATTTCCCACATCATCAGCTTAACCACTTCGTCGCGGACCAATTTCATTCGAACAACAAATTGCTCCACAGCCGAAATACGACCTTTAACACTCATTGTAGGCCATTCGCCCCGACCATTGTTCCAGGCCTTCACAGCAGCATTCACCCCTTCCATTGCAGCAGCTTCGTCCATTGCCGGAAAATGCCCGATGACCGTCCTTTTTACTTGGCCATTTTCGTTCATACAAATGGGCGAACTTACTTCATTTAGCGGGCCATTCCATTTTAGAATTTTCCCGTTTAGGAGATAGAGAGGCTCGTAGGTTTTTGAAATCTGCACTTCGGCAGGGATTGCATTGGGTGTTGGGAACGCATTTTTAAGTGTTTCCAGATAGGTATCATTGGGGTTGGTCGACATAACAATAAAATTTGAATTGAACCCCTAAGGTACGGAAAAGGCTCGAAGAGTTAAGAAGTTACTCTGCTTATTTAATGAATAGGCTTCTATTGCTTCAGTTATTTTAATTCAACTAAAACCTCAATAAACTCTATCAAGGAATTAATTTTACGATAAGATGGACAAAATCGATTTCGGAAACACTTATCTTTCTGAATGTCAAATTAGTAAAATCTAAAAATCTTTACTTAATCCATTTTCCAAAGCATTGAAGTAGATTTCTTTTTTAAAGGAATATAAGTATGGTGCTTTATGCGCTCCCCCACCATAGAATTTCTCTTTTTTCTCCAGAATTCCATACGAAAGAATTTTTTTGTTAAAATTCCCCCTGTCCAGTTTCCTTCCTAATATAGTTTCGTAAATCAACTGAAGACTTTTCAATGGAAACTCTTCGGGTAAAAGATTGTATCCTATGGGTAAATAACTCAACTGAAAACGTAAGACTTTCAAGGCATTTTCGACAATTAAGTTATGATCGAATGTGAGGGGAGGAAGGTTGTTCAAATCGAACCATTCACATTGAGTAACCTCATCACACTTTGGAGTTACCAGGTGGTATTTTACCAATGCCAGGTAACCTATAACTACAAATCTCTGAAGCAAAAATGAATCCTCGGAAATTTTGACATTTTTCAATTGGTCAGGAAGGGTTTTCATTTCTTCCTTTGCGCGATCAACTCCTCCAAATACGCCGAATTGTTGGAGAAACACAGATTCCAACCCCGTTGCTGTTTTTAAAATCCGCTCTGCAGCCACAATAAGTTCTTCGTCTTTTAAAATGAAACCACCCGGAAGCGTCCACTTTTCAGTGGCTGTTATCTTCAGCAATAGCACTTTCATCTGATCGTCATTAAATCCAAAGATAACATTGTTGGCGGCCACCGATGGTAAATAGTATTTTTCGCCATGCAAAAACGTTTCTAACAGAGATAATTCCGGGTTCATTTAACCATTTTATTAGTTTCTGAATATTTAATACTTCCCGTACAAAAGAATCATTTTTTTTTGATTAAATCAAAGAGATTGTTTAATATTGAGTAATAATTACTCAATAAATAAAAATATAAATTATTGATGTAAACAAAGGGTTTTATAGATATTACCATTCAAAATTCTCAATTTGTTGAATCGGAATTGTAAAGTCAAGATGCATAAAATCATTTTAACAATCGTATTGGTAGTTTTATTCAATTGCAGGAAAGATAGTATCCATAATAATCCTGTTAGAGTCGGTAGTTGGAATGTAATTATTGTTGAGAAGGTTAAAAGGCTTGATTTGCAAAATGGAGAAAAATATAAGGGTGTAATTGACCCCTCATTAAATACTAATATGACTGTTATTCCAAAAAGGGGTATGCATACCACAGATGGTAAAGAACCGTATGTGTATGTTCTGTCGGATGACAAAATGAATGTTCAAAAAGTGATAATAGCCATAATTGATTCTTCTAAAAACGACGTAATCGTAAAAGACAGTCTTATTCCAGGTCAGGAAGTTGTGACGGAAGGCTTATAAGATTGTCAATAAAACAAAATAGAATTGCTGAATTTTCTTGATATTTTTTCCTTAGGCCTTATCTACTTAAAAAGTTGACACTAATTTCTCCTCAGAATTAGAAACCCTCTGTTTTTTGGTAACTCATAATCCATAATAAATTCTTTACCAGAAATCTTTATATCGGCTTTGTAGATTGCTTTCTTTACGTTTTGATTTTTAGAAATATATATTGTATATGAACCTGGGACTAGTTTCTCAATTGAAAACTTTCCATCATCTCCAGTTAATGATTTACCAATAACATCATCATTTTTTTTGAGTATTACCCAAATAGAACTAACTGGATTTTTCTCATAATTAGTTATAGTTCCGAGTATATTAACATTTACTTTCTTCTTCGTCAAAAAATGTTGAATTTGTGTGAAAGCACAAAAAGTATTTCCTAACAGTAATGCAAAAATTGCGAACACTTTAATAATTTTCATCGCGATCTTCTTTTATTAATTTGAAATGCAGCACGAGTATTTATTTTACATTATTAATATTGTAGTGCATAAGAGCTCCTGGTAACTTCACTTCCCCATTTTTCTTCGATGGTTCCAGAAGCATTCTAACACTAGACTTTTCATTCGTATTTAGGTTCCTAACTATTATCCACCAGTTCCTTTCTTGGATTTTTTGAAATGAAAACACTCCATTATCATCTGCAAGAGTCATTAATTCGCTTCCAGAAGCTGGCACCAAAAAAATCTCAACATTATTTAAGATTTGATTTGGCCTATTGTCCTTAAATACTGTTCCACTAATTGAAATGGAGGATTGGGGACTTCTATTTATATCCTCTGGATTCTCCAAAAGTGAAAGTCTTTTATTTAATGCCTCAATTTCATTACTATCTTTTTGCCTTAATTGAGGAACAATTGCAATAAAAGAAACTAGAACTGTTGTCACAGCAGTTATTATTCCTGTTATAATAGGTATCTTAATGCTCTTAGGATTTGTTTCTGGCATGTTTCACCTCCATAATGTTTAATTTAATAATATTTTCATAGTACCATAAATTTTTAAAATCAATTATTTACTTCTAAACTAACTATCAATTAATTTAATGGAAAGAAAAATTTATCCTTTGGCTATTAAACTCTACACTATTTTATAAAATGAAAATTTGCAATTTTTAGAGATTTAATTGGTTATATTGGATATATATAGGATTAACCTATATATCCAGAAATTTAAAAATTATCAGGTATTCCTTTCAAAATGTTTTTTATGTAATTATTCATAATCGGCACTAAATAACAAGCTCCGACGAATTTATGCAACAAATTTGACATATCAAAATTGTATTTTGAATGAAAAGCAAAGCCGTTAAGCTCTGTCAAATTTGTTATATTCAACCTATTTTCTTTAATAAAGATTCACCTAATCACCCCTTCCCTATCCTGTTTTTTAAAACTTTATAATCGGTTTTGCCGGTTCCCAATAATGGAATTTCGTCGACCTGAATTACCTGATGAATCTTTACCAGGTTTGGAAAACCTGAATATCGAAGGAATGCATTAGCTTCAGCATGATCAAGCGCAATGGTCGTAAAAAGAACAATTTGAGGTGGCTCCAGCTGGTCGTTCCCTTCAACGGCCAAGACCACGGTATCATGATTGCCATATTTTTCAAGTAACTCATGCTCAATGGCTGGTAAGCTGATCATTTCTCCGGCAATTTTAATAAACCTTTTTAAGCGCCCGGTAATAAACAAATAGCCTTCCTCATCCATATATCCCAAATCACCCGTTTTATAATATTTTTTCCCTTCAATTACCACGAATGGACTATCAATATGGGCATCGGAATAACCATTAAAAACACTCACCCCTTGCACCATTATCATCCCATCTTTCCCTTGTGGTAATGGCTTGTATGTATTATAATCAACAATCAAATGATCCAGTCCGGGAATAAACTGACCCACACTTTTTTGCTTCTGCTTTGCCTGAGGATTAATAGTTATTATCGGCGAACATTCGGTAATTCCATACCCTTCGAGTAGTTGTGCCTCAGAGCCGGCTTTTTGCTTAAATAATTCAATTACCGAAGGGTGCAGGCTTTCTGCTCCCGAAATAGCAATCCGCACTTCCTTCAAATCATTTCCCGAAGCTACAGAAAGCAACATCTTCAGGAAAGTTGGCGTGCCTAATAAAAGATTGGCGCGGGTATGCAATAATATCTTCAAAACCTCGCGACTATCGGTTGGATCGGGGGTATACGCAATTTTCGCTCCACTAACCAGTGGCATCGCAATTAATACAGTAAACCCAAAACTATGAAAAGGCGGCAGAAAGCTCAGAAAAATATGATCGGTTTGCAAATGAATATGGCTAAAACTGGCATGCAGGTTACCCAAAATGTTTTTATGGGTCAATGCAACGGCTTTGGGCAACGATTCGCTTCCTGAAGTAAAAAGAATGACAGCTACATCGTCGGGCGAGGTAGCAGGAACCTTTTTCATAAGAAACGCCAGTAGCCCAGAGAGTTTTGTCGAAAGCGTCACTTCCCTGACTTTCTGCTCAAAGAACACACATTTTTCTTTTACCGATGTCGGAAGCAGGTCGGAAACCTTGTCGTAAAATGTCTTAGCAGTTAACACTTTTTTTAGCTGCACATGAGCAATACAGTGTTCCATAACTTTTGCCCCCACTGTCCAGTTAAGCATCACCGGAATTTTACCGGCCAGGTAAGTAGCAGCTACCAATAAAGCGGAGCTTTGCAGCGCAGGGAGCATAATTCCCACATATTTCCCGTCTACTTCCTTTTGAATAATTCTGGAAACGACCATAGCCTTTAACAAAAACTCCTTGCGGGTAGTTGTTCCCAGCATTTTATCGAATGCAAAAGTCTCTTTCGGAAGTGCCGAAAAAGTTTTCAGGAATTGGCCCGGAATTGTTCCTTCTGCACTAATATCTATCTCGGCAACCGGAACGGTAAATTGATTAATAGTGCAGGATTTCAGTATTTCGTTGTCGAGCTTGCGGTTCATAGCCACAAAACAGAGATCGGCAACGGTTTTAATGTCGTTAATTTCGACATCGGCTGTGCGTTTAAACTCCTTTTCAATGGCTGTAATTAAAACCACCAATCCAAGCGAATCAACATTCAAATCGAGGTGCAGATTTGTTTCAAGTTTTATCTTATCCTTATCCTGAGCAATTTCTTTGGCCACCAATCCTACTACCTTCTGAAAAACATCTTCGGGAATATCTTCTTCTTTAAATGAGCGGATGTTTTGAGAATCCTTAACCGAACCTTCAATAATCAAAGGCAGTTGGCGCTTCAAAACAGGCGAATAAAAATAATGTTTCAAAAAAAGCACCTGCTCCTCCCCTTTCTGGTTATAAAATGATTCGAGATACCCGTTGAATGGCATCTTTCCTAATTGGGCCGTATGAATTGCTTCCTCAGTTATGTCGACAAATTCGATACTTATTTTTCTTTTGGGAAGAAAGATCAGTAGGTTTGCAACCAGGTAGAAAAAAGCTTTTAGAAAGCACATCACCACATTGGGCGATTTCCCTATCCATGCCCGCGACCACATACTTCCCCAAAGTCCGCTTATACGCACCCCGATAACCTGAACGCCATCCGGAAGATTCGATACCACCGCCCAGGCGCCCTGCTTGTTGAAAATTTTTTCGTACCCCTGGCCGGCAATCTGACCGGCGGGATATAACAATACATTTTCTCCTTTCTGGAGGGCTGCATCAATAGCCGCAGAGATGGACTTTAAAACATTCTGGTCTCGATTAACAACCGACAGATCGCTCACAGGAACGGCACCCATCCATTTAAAAAAAGGCCGTAAAATAAAATTATTGAAATACATTTCCGAAACTACCGGCACAACCCTGGAGAACCTGTAAATTTGGGTAAACATTATTTGCGGGTCGACAATTGCCTGGTGGTTGGGCAGGAACAATTTTGCTTGTTTCCCTTGTAAAAGTTCAGTTCCCCGAAGTTCTACCTTATATCGCAATGAAAGAAAAAATCGAAGAATAATGCTGAGTAGTTTCATACTTATTTTGTGTCTGCTTTTTAAAAACCAGTTTATACAATTGAATCAATTTTGTTTACCCTTCCACCATCACCCCCCTCATAGACAAGGAGCCCAAAGAAACTTTTTCGCAGAAATACTTAATTTTTGAATTGTTATTTACCATTGCCAAAATATACAACAACGGCAAATAATGCTCATCTGTGGGGATAGCTTTCTGATAATTATCGCCCAGCAAGTTATAATTAACAAGCGCATCAAAATCCCGTTTATCAATTTTTGTTTTTACCAACCGATCGAACTCTTCTGCCCAGGGGTGATTAACGTTTTGCCAATCGATCAACCGGAGGTTATGCACAATATTGCCGCTACCAACCACTAACACTTTTCGTTTTCGCAACCACTGCAGTTGCTGTGCCAACTGAAAATGGTCTTCGGGATTTTTTTTCAAATCGAGGCTGAGCTGAAGCACGGGAATATCAGCATCGGGGAACAGATGCATCAATACCGACCAGCAGCCATGATCGATTCCCCAGGAATAATCGGGCTTAATTAAATGATTCTCGAAATGCAGGAGTATCTCCTCAGCAAATACCGGATTTCCGGGGGCTGGATATTGTTGCTGGTAAAGTTCTTCGGGGAAACCGTAAAAATCATGGATGGTTCTCGGTTCATCCATCGCAGTAATAAATGTGCCGTTGGTCTGCCAATGTGCCGAAATACAAACGATCACCTCAGGCCTGGGAATTTGAGAGGCCACCAATTTCCACTCTCGGCTAAACTCATTATCTTCGATGGCATTCATGGGGCTCCCATGACCGATGAACAATGCAGGGAATAGTTCCATATTTGTAAGTTTAGATTGTCCAAAACAGGCGTTGCATAAAAATACAATTATTTTTCCTTACCAGTTGCAAAGTTTATAGCTTTGATAGTCGGCAAACACTTAAAAATTTTGGACAAGATTCTCCCATTTCTCTTTGTATATGGTACGTTGATGCCCGAAAACGAAAGCCCATTAAAAGAGTATCTGCAACGGGAAAGCAAAGTTATAGGCAAAGCCTGGGTTACAGGTTACTTAATTGATCTAGGAGGGTACCCCGGGTTGGTTTTGACTGAAAATCCATCGCAAAAAGTTCATGGATATCTGCTGCTGCTTAAAAACCCGGAAGAAAATTTAAAAGTATTGGACGATTATGAAGAAATTGACCCATTTCAATTTAAAAACCCGGAATATAAAAGAATCCGGCAACATGTGAATTGGAATAATACAACGAAAGAGGCTTGGATATATGTACATACTTGCAATGAAGTAATTTAACCGGAAATTTTTCTTCGCTAAAAAGAACATATGAAAATAAATCCAAAATTTACCCGTTTAAGATCATTGCCAACCCTTTGAAAACATATAATTTATGAAATTAATTCAGGTATTTTGTCTCTGCCTTTTGCCATTAACCTCTTTTTCGCAGGTAATATTAATCGAAGGTAAAGTAATAAACTCCGAAGACTCCTCCTCCATTGCCTTTGCAACAATTGGTATTGAAAAGAAAAACCACGGAACTGTTGCCAATGAAGAAGGATATTTTACCTATAAATTTAACGCCAATCATGAACTTAGCGTAACCGACTCTTTTGTTGTTGGCTGCGTTGGATATTATCCAAAAAAAATAGGACTGAATGATTTTAACACCGGTTTTTACACAGTACATTTAGACCCTAACGTAACTATAATGAACGAAGTAATTGTAAAACCTTCGTCTTCCTGTAAAAATGTGGAACTAGGCAAGGCAAATCACACCGGGTTAGGTTATTTTGATTATTATTCAGCAAAGGAAAAGCATTTTGACGATAAGCTTGGACGTGAACAAGGAGTAATAATTAACTTGAACTCCCAAAAAATATACAGTATCAAACATCTAAATACGTATATAGCTACCACCCAGTTTAAAAAAGTGTTATTCAGAGTTTGTTTTTATAAAGTTTCAAAGGGGAAAATTATCAGCGAAAATATACTAACCCGGGATATTCATTGGGAGATTCAAGGAAACAATATTGGCTGGAACACGATCGATTTAAGCAGTTATAATATTATTCTCCATGATGTTGATGAAATTGGAGTTACATTGCAATGGATAAAAAGTGAACCAATAAATGAAAAAAGTAAGTTCTTTAGTATTAAAGCTTCAAATTCCGTAAATAAGAATCATATTTTTCGAGACAAAAGCAATAGTGACTGGAAAATCAATAATGGTAATATGAGTATCTTTATTACAGCTAAAAGCTGTAATAAATAATTGATATATTTATTAAATGGAATTTAACCCCCAACATTTTCTTTACACCCCTTATTCCTTCACTGCCAATCCTACAAATGAATCGGCAGTACCATAATATAAAAACCATTTCCCTTTGTAAAACACCAAACCCTCCGAAAAGGTAGTTCCCGCCTGATATTGACCGGTTTTTTCGTGAGGAAGCGTTGGTTTTAAGAGGCAGGTATCGGTACGCTGAAGTAGTTTCTCAGGATTATTCAGATCGAACAACGCCTGGCCAACCGAATAGGTATCCCTGGGCAAATTAGGGTCGGCATCGTCGTTATGCGAATTTTTACCATTATAAATCAGCAGAATACCTTTGTCGGTCACCAATGCCGGTGGACCGCACTCCGTTAAACTGCTGTCGAACTTTCCGGGACGGGTAGTCATTACCTTTTTTAATTCCCCAATTTGATCCAGCAACGGATACCAATCGGTCAAATTGTCGGACCAGGCCAGGTTTACAAATGTTTCGCCCCAATACATCCAATACTTCCCATTTATTTTTAAAGCAATGGGCCGGTTGTCTTTCATTTTTGTAATAATAGAGGCCGATTTGGAAGGTTTATCTTTAAACTTCCCATCGTAGGCTTTCGCAAAAGCGGGCCCTTTTTTCTGCCAGTGAAACAAGTCGTTGGATACGGCAATCGATAACCGGGGTACATCGTAATTCCAACTGGTATACGCCATTACATACTGTCCGTTTTCAGCTTCAACAACGCGCGGATCTTCACATCCACCGGGATAATCGTATTTCTTGAATTCACTTTCGTCAGGGAATAACACCGGTTCCTTAAAACTCTTAAAATGAATACCGTCTTCGCTAACCGACAAGCCAATACGAGAAGTTCGTCCTCCTAAAATAGCCTTGGGATTATCCTCGCATCGGGTAAACAGGTATACTTTATCGTCTTTCACAATAGCTGCGGGGTTAAAAACATCGGCTTTCATCCACCGAACCATTTCTTTCTTTACCGGACAAAAAAATGTTGCTGTTGAATCGGCCTGAGCAATCGGATTTTCCCTGGTTTTCACAAACGGTCCCAATACCCAATCTTGCGGATAAATGCTCAGACTTATTAATAACAGGAAGGCAAAAGATAAATATGCTACTTTTTTCATTGATCTCAAAATAGTTAGTGTCTTCAAATACTGCTGCAAAAATGGCTATTGAACTTATATAAAAGATTGGATTATAATGAATTCGAAGTGAATACCTCGTAAAATATTTTCAATGAATCATTCGGTTTATTCTACCACTAAGTCCGGTATTACCGACTCCGCAACTAATATCAACCCAAATCCTTTACCACCATCTGAATAGTTCGCTGATTTTTCTGTTCCAGTAAAAGTACTTTATTAATCATTACCCGATCAATGGTGGCGGTATCGTAATAACGAATGGTAACAAGCTCCAAACCGGTTTCGAACGATACTTCAAACTGTTTTTCCAGCTCGGCTTTAAGTTCCTCTATTCGCTCCATGCGGTTGTTTACCAGCGCCATAAAGCTTACAGCTGAGTTCTGCATCAGATTAATCCTTATCCCATGGCGGGCAAAGGCTTCGAAAATATCGGTAAGATTTGCTTCGGCAATAAACGAAAAATCGCGCGGCGAAATATGCACCAGCACCTGGTCCATCTTAAATATAAATGACGGAATAAGCGATTCGTATTGAACATCGCCAATTAAAGTCCCCGGATCGTTCGGGTATACAAACGATTTTACATGAAGCTTAATTCCTTTATTTTGAAGGGGCTTTATAGTTTTGGGGTGAATAACACTTGCTCCGTAATAAGCCAGTTCAATAGCATCGAGGTACGAAAGCTGTCCCAACCGAACGGTATTATCGAAATACTTGGGATCGGCATTCAAAACTCCTGGGACATCTTTCCAAATAACCACTTTTTCGGCATCTAAGATATGGGCCAGAATAGCAGCTGAATAATCGGAACCTTCGCGGCCCAGTGTAACGGTATGGCCCTGATCGTTAAACCCTAAAAACCCTTGCGTGATAGTAATTTTATCTTTTTTCAGGTTGAAATCTTCCTTTATTAACTTGGTAGAAGTTTCCCAGTCGACCACCCCTTCGCGCCAGGTAGAATCGGTTTTTAGGCATTTACGAATATCGGCCCAGCGGTTTTTTATTCCACGCTCATTCAAAAATGTACTGATTATTTTAGTCGACAAAACTTCTCCAAACGATACAATCTGGTCGTATTCCTGATCATAGCCTCCTTTTTCGGGATTCAGCAGTATCTTTTTGAGTTTTTCGAATTCTCCCGAAATCTCGGCAAAAGCCGGATGCTTCTCTTGTTGAAACAACTCCTTAAGAATGGTAAAATGATATTCTTTTAACGAACTAAATTCTGCGTCGAACGATTCCTTCTTATATGCCTGATCGTGAATTTTCTCCAAACTATTGGTGGTCTTACCAAATGCCGAAACCACAATTACCAGCGGTTCTTTAAACGATTCAACAATATGGGCAAGGTTTAAAATCCCTCCCGAAGTTTTTACCGAAGCTCCCCCAAACTTAAAAACCAACATATTCAAATATTTTTAATGATTTTTCAAATATAATTAACTTGCCGTTGTTATTAAAATGATAATTGTTGTTCAATTATTAAATCGCTGTAACAATTTATCCATTAGCTCGTCATAACCAATAAAATTTACCTCCATGCATTTTTCATCTTTCCGAATATTTACTCTGCTCATCTGTGCATTTATATACCTTCCCGCCTACATGCAAGGGGTTAAAGGCCGACTAACCGATTCCAAGCAAAACCCGGTACCTTTTGCCGCTGTATACGACGAAACTACTTATATAGGCACCACCAGCAATGCCGATGGTTATTACGACCTTAAACTTCCGGCAGGGAAACATGCCCTGATTTATAAAGCGCTGGGATACTTTGTCGAAAGAAGAAATGTAGAAACTACTACCACTACCTTAAAAATTGATTTGCTCTTAAAAGAACAAGCCTTTGAATTGAAAGACGTTGTGGTGACCCCGGGAAAAGAAGACCCTGCCTATGCCATTATGCGAAAGGCAATCAGCCGGGCCCCGTATCATTTAAACCAGGTAAAGGAATATAAGGCCGATGTATACATGCGTGGTACTATTAATATTATTCATATCCCTAAGTTTATTGCGAAGCATACCGAAATAAACGGCAAGAAGAATGTTTTAAAAAGTGGGGATGTATATATCGAAGAATCGCTAAATGTTATCAAATTTACAGCACCCGATAAATACGATCAAAATGTAAAATCGTTTCGAACTACCTTTCCGGGAGAAAATAGTGTAAGCCCTATGCAAATAATTCGGGCAAGTTTTTACCAGCCGAAAATTGAAGAAACCATCTCCCCATTGGCCTCCAATGCACTCAATTTCTACAAATACCGGTACGAAGGGTATTCGACTGAAGGTGAGTTTACTGTTTTTAAAATAAAAGTGACCCCCAAACATAATAGCCAGCAATTACTCAGCGGATATATTTATATTATCGACAAATTATGGTGCTTACATTCGGTAGATGTGGCGCAGGAAATGTTTTTCGGAAAGTTGAAGTACAAAGAAATATTTTCGCCGATAAAAAACAATGCCTGGCTACCTATAAGTTACCTTTTTAATGTGAATGCCGCCATAATGGGCGTTAAAGCCGATTATAAATACACCAGCTCTGTTAAATATCAGGATGTGGTTTTGAATGAAAAAAACATTTCAAAACCTGCTAAAATAGCAGAAGCGAAAGATGTTCCCGATAAAAAACCAATAACAAAAGCTGACCCGAAAACATTAAAAAAACAGCAAGAGCTTGAAAAGCTTATTACCAAGGAAAATCTCACTAACCGTGAAATGATTAAACTGGCCTCCATTATGGCTAAAGAAGCTCCCAATGATACCGCAAAAACCAGATCGCTTGAAATAAAAGACGAACATGCCAACGTGGTCATTGAAAAAGATGCCATGAAAAACGATTCGTCGTATTGGAATACCATTCGTCCTATCCCGCTTACCACAGTTGAGTCAGGAATCAAAACCCCACGCGATTCGATATCCTTAACAAAGAAGGATACCATTAATGGAAAAGATTCTATTGCCATTGGCAAGAAAAAAAACCTGGGCAAAGTTGGAAGGATTGTATTTGGAGGAGCTGAATTTAATGCTATCCCTAAAATCTTACATGTAAAATACAACGGACTCATAGGATTTAAACGGATTAGTTTTAATACGGTGGATGGATTTGTTTATAACCAAACGGTTGATTTAAGACTAAAAATCGACTCGGTACATAATTTGAATATCCGACCCGGTATAGCCTACGCATTCAGCCGGGAAACCTTCCAGTGGTGGACGGATGTCAACTACGAGTACGCACCGTTGAAGCGCGGAAACATCAGTTTAAATTACAGCAATAACACCTCCGATTTTAACCGGCAGGGAGGCATGCACAACCAGTTAAACTCCCTTACATCGTTGTTTTTCCGGCAAAACTATATTAAATATTACCAACAGCACCAGGCTTCGGTTTCGAACAGTATCGATCTTGCCAATGGACTTTATTTTACTTCAGCGGTGGGCTTTCGTTACGAAAAACCCTTAGTGAATAACTCCGACTTTTCGTTCTTTTACCGGGATAGTCGGGAATTTACCTCCAATCTGCCTGTAAAGGAACCGGAGGCGCTTCAATACAATGCGGAGAACAAAGAAGCATATGCCTATTTAAAACTCGAATACACTCCCGAGCATTACTACCGCGTCCGAAACGGGCGGAAACGTTATCAATCGTCGAAATACCCAACTTTTTTTGCTTCCTATAAAAAAGCAATCCCCGGTATTGCTAATAGTAACGCCGACTTTGATTATCTGGAGGTAGGTGCCCGCCAGACCAAAAACTGGGGCATGATGCATTCCTTCTCCTGGAACTTAACTGCCGGACAGTATCTAAATAAAAAGCACTTATTTTTGAGCGACTACAAATTTTTCAGCAATCAACCATTACCAGTGATCTTTGGCAATGCCAAAAACTCCTTTATGCTGGCTGATCTTTACGAAAATTATACCAATAAAGGATTTGCGGAGGGGCATGTTACTTTTTCCACCCCTTACCTGCTCCTGAAATATTTGCCATTTTTAAGCAATAAAATGTGGCTCGAAAACCTTCACTTGAATTATCTTTACACCGGAAAATCCGGCAACTACTGGGAAACAGGATATAGCGTGAGCCAAATTTATTTGATCGGAAGCGTAGGTGTTTATGCTGGTTTTAAGGACAATAAATTTCAATCGGCCGGAGTAAAAGTGAGTATTAATTTCCAATGAAAATAAATTAAAAGAAAATGGTTATTGCAGCAGCACAAATAAACCCAATCAGAGAAGGAATAAATCGGAATCTCAAAACCCATTATAACCTTATAAAATTGGCCGCAGGCAAGGGGGTTCGCTTGATAGCCTTCCCGGAACTTTCTATTACCGGTTACGAGCGTGAGGAAGCTAATAAATTGTCGTTTTCTATTTCAGACGACCGATTAGATAAATTGAAAGACCTTTCGGCGGAAAACAACATGATTATTATAGCCGGAGCTCCTATAAAAATGGACTTCGGGTTATACATTGGCTCGTTCGTGATTTTCCCCAATGGCAAGGTTTCCATTTATACCAAACAGTATTTGCATACAGGCGAAGAACTTTTCTACAAACCATCGTTCGATTATAACCCTCTCATTGAATTAGAAGGAGAACGCATTTCACTTGCCATTTGTGCAGATATAGATCACCCGGAACATGCCGAAAATGCGGGGAAAAAGAAAAGCTCTTTTTATATCCCCAGCATATTTTTCTCTCCTAAAGGTATTGGCGATGCTTACCAAAAACTGAGTAGTTATGCTGCCAGCCATTCGATGAACGTGCTGATGTCGAATTTCTGCGTTACTTCTTATGGGTCGGATGCTGCTGGGAAAAGCGGATTGTGGAACAAAAAAGGCAAACTGATTACCCAGTTGGACAGTATTCGTGAAGGACTAGTTATCGCAACCGGCGAAGGCGAAAACTGGGCAGGAGAAGCAATTTATCTTTCGTGAAATATTTTTGCTCATCCTCAAAACAGACAGCCTTTTTAATTTCAAATAAAATTCTACCTTTATAGGCGAACCAACGCTTCAAAATGAGACGATTTGCTTCTTTCATCTTCCTTATTTGCCTCTCGTCGGCCCTATATTTAAATGGAGGCACATCTGACACCTTATTACATAAAGTAAATCCAACACCGCTCTATTCATTGAAAGTGAATGGTAAAAGCATTGCAGTAACAGACTCATCTTTTGCTTCGTTTGCAATTTTTGAATTTACCGAAGAGACCGAAATAGAAATCAGCACTCGTCAAAATATGAATTGGGTGGATATTCGGCCCAAAAGCAGCGGTATTTCGCCGAAATTTCAAGGAAAGACCATTTCATTTAAGCTTACTGAGCCTCAAAAAATAAGTATCGAAGTTAAAAGTGAAAAATCGGAAGTCCCGCTATTATTGTTCCCACATCGACCCGATGGCGAAAAACCATCGAAAGAAACCAAAGGTGTAAGATTTTATGGAGACAACAAAGTCCATAAAGCCGGGATAATACGATTAGCAAGCAACGAAACTGTTTATATTGATGAAGGGACAGTGGTACAGGGAATTATTATTGCTGAAAATGCCACAAACGTAAAAATTTCAGGCCGCGGAATTCTCGACGGCAGCATCCAGCAAGAACTTCAGGGAATTGAACGATATAATCTGATCCAGTTTAAGAACTGCAAAAATGTTGAAGTTAGCGGAATTACCCTTTTGAATGCGTCCACATGGCAGGTCGTGCCCGTTCGCTGCGACGATGTGAACATCCACGACCTAACTATTATTAGCAACAAACCGGGCGACGATGGTATTGTAATTGCCCGGAGTAACCGGGTGAAGGTCGAAAATTGTTTTATTCATACAAAATCGAATTGCATCGTACTGAAAACTCCCTGGAACTACCCGGCGCAATATGGCGTGAATGATGTATCGGTAAAAAAATGCATATTATGGAACGGTTTTTTTGGGAATGCCATAGAAATAGGGCCAGAACTTCGTTCCACCGAATTAACTAACATTTCATTCGAAAACTGCGACATAATTCATTCCATCTATGGAGCGGTTTTTGGCATCCATAATTCAGGCGCAACTCTAATAAGTCATGTACGGTTCGAAAATATCCGAATTGAAGATGCCCGGATGAAACTGATTGACATAGGAATATTTCTCTCGTCCACCAGCGCCGATTACGAGGCAAATTCTGCCAAAACTCCGGAACAGCCTTCAAAAGCACCCTGGAGTAAACCAATTGAATTAACGGATAGTGCCAAAATGAAATACGCAACTCTCCGGGGACACATTAAAAACATTCTGTTTAAAGACATCCAGATTATAGATGGGGCACTGCCTTACTCTCTGATAAGTGGTTTCGATACGAACCATAAAGTTGAGAGTATAGCCATCGAAAATCTAACCGTGCACGGTCTAAAAATGGATACTATTGACGATGCAAAGCTTCGCACGGAGTTTATTGAAGGATTAGAACTAAAATGATCGACCTGATTATCAATTATTCTGGACATCTGGCAAATACATTCAACAGATAATGCGGTTATTCCTATTAATCGATTCAGGTAAAATGAAGGAAATGTGAAAGGTAAATCAACACCAGAACAATAATTATCTTCGAAAGCTACGATAAATGTTTACTTAGTATCGAAAGTAACAATTCTCTTTTTGTAGGTTTCGTGATATAGTCGGAACAGCCTGCCAGAATGGCTTTATGTCTTTCATCGTGCGAAGCATAAGCAGTTTGTGCAATAATTTTCATATTGGGGTTCTGAAGTTTTATCTGACGGGTAGCTTCATAACCATTTATATCGGGTAGGCGGATATCCATCAGGATCAAATCTATTGTTTTCGATAATGCAATTTTAACAGCTTCTGCACCACCAGGAGTTTGAACTATATTAAAACCTGCAGTGGCAAGTATTTCTTTAAGATATTCTGCATTGTAAATGTCGTCTTCAACAATAAGAATGGTTTTATTAGAGAACTGATATGCCATATCTTTCACTAAGTCGTTGGTTTTTATATTTTCATGCTGTTTCGATTGGTATTGAATTATAAACGAAAAAGTACTTCCTCTTCCAGTATCCGATTCAAGTTGAATTTGACCTCCTAATAACTCAATTAACCCTTTTACTATAGACAGCCCCAAACCCGTTCCACCAATATTTTTACTTAACCCATGGTTTAATTGAGTAAATCGCTCAAAAACAGCATTATGCTTATCCTTTGGAATTCCAATGCCACTATCGGCCACATAAAAAATCAGATTATTGTTTTCAAACTTACACCCTCCTTTAATAGAACCTTCGGAGGTGAATTTAAAAGAATTGGTAATTAGGTTAATGAATATTTGTTTCAATTTTGTTTTATCGGTAATAATTACATTTTTATAAGGCTCATCGAGAGCGTGCAAGGTTAATTCGATTTGCTGTTTGCCAATTCGTTCCTTATACTCTGTAAAAAAAATTGTTAATTCCGAAAATAGTTCCTTTAAATTAAATTCTTCAATGTTTACAGGTAACTGCCCCGATTCAATTTTGGCAATATCAAGAATATCGTTAATGATATCCAGTAAATCGTTACAACGTCGATTAATTATTTCGGAGAAATATTCAAGCTTTTGTTTGTTATTAAAATGATCTGAGATTAATGCGGAGAAACCCATAATCGCATTCATAGGAGTGCGTATCTCATGGCTGAGGTTCTGAAGAAATGCAGTTTTTAAGCGGTCGCTCTCTTCGGCTTTTTCTTTAGCTTTATATAGTTGTTCGTTTGTTTGGGTAAGCTCTTCGTTTATTTGTTGATACTCTTTGTTGTGAGCTTCAATTTCTTCGTTTTTCCCCTTTAATTGAAGTTCTGCCAGTTTGCGTTCGGTAATATCGATAAAAGTGCATACCACTTGCTGTATTGTCCCGTCGGTTTTTAACTGTGGTACCGCATCTACCAATAGCCAAACACGGTCGGCTGTTACTGGACGATAAACCCCCATTACTAAACCCCGAATGGCACGTTTTGTTTCAATTGCCTGATAAACAGAATGATTTGGTCCTATAAAAAGAGTCCCATCTTCATGGATAACATTCCAGTTCGGATCAAAAGAGGTTTTTCCTAAGAGTTGATCCTCACTTATACCCAGTAATTCTAAAGCTTTTGGATTGCTCAACAATATTTCGGCCTTCGAACCTTGCAGAAGAACACCTACTTGCATGTCCCAAACAAGTTTTTTGAAGTTCTCCTCGCTTTTAGCAAGCTCATTTTGAATGCCTAGCTGGTTTTCATTAAAAACAAAAAGAATACGTGCTACAATAAACCCACTTGAAATAATTACAAATAAGGCCAGTGAAATATGTTCATCCTGCAAAGAATAGCTACCCCTTAAAAGAGCAGCGCCCAGCCCTACAAATGTTATCCAAACGAAGATTGAGATAATAATGGTTAGGATGAATATTTTACTGTTTGCCTGCATAGATAATTCAACCGGAATGCCCAGAAATTTTCTAATAAAAGGAAGTTTCAGCAGTGTTTCTGAAATTAATGTCAGAATGATGATGTTAATACTGTCCTTAAATAAGAAACCATATAGGATTTCCTGAGGTAAACTCTTGATCGTACTGGTTTTCCAAAATGGAGGATTGAAGGATAGGAAAAGATTAAACAAAAAACTGTAATAAAAACCAAAAGCAATTATGCATAAGGCAATTGCAATAAATAACCGTACCCTTACCTGATGAAATTTCGAGAAATAATTTTTATCGTAAACCAATCCCACCATTATATATAAAAACAAATAAATGATGGTGGTAGATAGATTAGGCCAACCATTATTTCCCCAAAGTAAAAAAGGGAAGAGCGCACCTCCTGATAATCCGGCCAATAAGCCAAAACGCCAACCGAAGGCCATAGAAATAAGAATTGGAAAAATAAGGGACCAGGGGATATTTATTCGGATTTCGCCCCAATCAGCTTCTATGCCATAAGGAGACAATAATATACATAATAAACCAATAATTATTGAAACCAATAATTTCTTATAAATACTAAATATGCTTAGATTGTTCATTCAATTCTTTTAATAAAACAAATAGAATCCTTACAGAAAAACTCAGATAAAATTGTTTTTAAAAGCACGAAAAAATTTTAGTCTTACCAAATAACCTATTTTTTTCTACTTTGACATATTAAAATAAATACATGAATTTGGTATACCCACGGATGCACGAATGATATTTAAGCGGCTGTTTGAAAAGTAAGTTAATTATAGCATTTCGACTCCGCTCAATGTGACAATTAACTGATTTTCAAGTTTCATTCTGTTTGAAGTCGCCCCCTTATCCCACTTTTTAAACAGCCACTGTTAGTGAAATTATTTATAGTAATTTCACTATTAAGTCAGATAAACCTGAATTTTATTCGTGCATTTGGGACTATAATTACATATCACTCGATTTAATCATTTGTCATTTAATATTTTACAATTTGTCAAAGTAAAAATATATACACAAGTTATAATCATAACAAGAATGAAGCAAAGAGCACATCATTATAATTTTTGCGACTTATTTTTACTTATTCTAAATTACTAAAATTTCAATGTAAAAAACTAAAATTCAGGGTAAGAATTGAAAATAAAACGAACTTATGGCTAAAAACCGCAAAATTGATTCTGAAAATAAAAAAGTGGCTAGAATATTTGAGGAAAAGAAAGCATTAATTGTGATTATAAATCCCTCAGTTAAAAAAGAAAGTGCTGTATTACGAGCTCTCCGGCCCAATACAGCACTAAAAAAACCCAACCTACCACAGTCTAGTCTTTTTTCATAAAATCGCCTAAATTTATACCCAATGTAATTTCGTGGTTTTGAAAGGAATTAACGGCTATGTTAGAACTCACATTGTAATTGTAATTAAACACAATACTTTTATACACATTCGCTCCTATACCAAAACCCCATACACCTTTACCCCGGTGAATAAGCGTGCCCCATACCTTTTTCTTATACATTACCTGACTTGCCAGTTCAAGTTGGGTTTTTATGGAACCTCCCCCTCTGACAATAACCATAGGGCTTATGTTCCAGTCTTGTTTCAGGTTAAATTCATAGGTGGCATGCAACTGGAAGTTTGATAAGGGTTTGTACTTCAAATCGACTTCCTTATAGCTGGATTCACCAAAATTTACATTCGTAAAGAGAACTCCTGCCTGAATTCCATTGAAAGAATATACCAGGGAATAATCCGTAATAAACTTCACCTTAGACTTAACATCCTTACTGATAAGAGATGGATCGAAGTTATATTGCGGATCGTTATAGTAATCGCTTAAATTTAAAGAGTTCCGGTAAATACCTGCCGACAAGCCAAAAAATAAAAAGTGCTCGGGTACAAACTCCAGCTTATACGTATAGGTAGCCAAGGCAAAGAATTGCTGAAAAATCCCTGCTCTATCAATAATCATTTTACCGCCAATCCCCGTATTGGAGTTATAGCCATCGCTATAACTCAGTCTGAATGTTCTTGGGCCGGCTCCCAACCCCGACCAGTCGCGCCGATAACTTGTAAACAGGCTTTTATTGGAACTATTTCCGGCGTATGCCGACGATAAGGAATATTTGTCGAGAAAATAACTCTCCGAGAATGGTAGTTGCTGCGCAATGACCGAAGAGCTTAACAAAAATCCGGTTATTATATATACTAATTTTTTCATATTATACAATTTTGAAGGTGAAAGAAACCTGCACATAATGCATTGCTGCAGATATGTGCAAGTTTCTGTTTTTTAGTTTTAATTACCGTACAATGTTAATTACCCCTGTTTTCGTCCCTTCCTTTTCTGTTGTCAGGAAGTAAAAATACGCTCCTTCAGGAAGTTCACTGCCATTGGAAGTTCCATTCCAATCGTTTTGATAATCGGATGATTGATAAACCAAAGTACCCCAACGGTTATAGATTTTCACCTGAACACGCCCATACGATTCAATTTCAGGTAATATCCATTTATCATTAAACCCGTCGGTGTTTGGAGTGAACAGGTGGTTCACGTTTTTGTAATCTTTCGAATCGGGATCTAACGGAAAGACTTCGCTATTATCAGGAACTCCGTCGCCATCATCGTCAGTATCGGTGTTGTTACCAGTCCCATCCTTATCAGTATCTAATGTTTCAGCCGGATTGAGCGGAAAAGCATCCTCACTATTCTTAACACCATCATTGTCAGAATCTATATCGCCAGGAGGGGTCTCACCGCTACCAATAGTACCATCGCCATTAATATCTCCTTCTAACTCAGGAGAAGTAATAATTCCGTCGCCATTGGTATCTCCGCCTAACTCAGTACCCGAGATTTCATCGTCACCATTGGTGTCGCCAGCTATTTCCGGAGAAGTTATCTTACCATCACCATCTTTGTCGCCTGCAACTTCAGGAGATGCTATATCACCATCGCCATTGGTGTCGCCAGCAACTTCGGGTGAGGTTATTTTTCCGTCACCATCCTTGTCGCCCGCTAATTCAGGAGAAGTTACATCGCCATCGCCATTGGTATCACCAGCAATTTCGGGAGACGTGATTTTTCCGTCACCATCCTTGTCACCTGCTAATTCAGGAGAAGTTATATCGCCATCGCCATTGGTATCACCAGCAATTTCGGGGGACGTTATTTTTCCGTCACCATCTTTGTCGCCTGCTAATTCAGGAGAAGTTATATCGCCATCGCCATTGGTATCACCAGCAACTTCGGGGGAGGTGATTTTTCCGTCACCATCCTTGTCGCCTGCTAATTCAGGAGAAGTTATATCGCCATCGCCATTGGTATCACC
>JAIFLU010000104.1 GCA_020048915.1 Bacteroidota bacterium
ATCAACTACAACTTCCACTACCACATCGCCTTCTACCTGAGTAGTATATTCTGGTTTTGGGAGAGACAAAACAGACCTGCCTTCAAGACTGAAAGATATTCCCGGCCCTTTGCCTTTTCCACTTCCAGTTCCAATACCGCCGCCGGTTCCTCCACCTGAGCCTTCATCGCCGGTACCACCTTTACCGGCACCTTTATAGGTAGGAGAAGCCGGATTTCCGGTTGTGCTTCCCTGGTCGCCTCCTGCCTGTGTATTCCCCTGGTTGGAGGTACGAGGTTTGTATAAGGCCTGATTATTTACCACCGGTTTTTTTACAACAGGCTTTTCAACTACCTGCGTTTTTTCTGGTTTTTTAACTACCGGGGTTGGTTTTTCGACTGGTTTTGCTTTTTTTGTTTCCTTTTTTGTCGTGACAGCACTAATAGGGTCAACTTCTTCCACCTCTTGGGTCATTATATTTTCGTTGTCCTGCGATGCGGTAGTTTTTGGCTTCTCAGGCTGATCTTCGGGAATTGTCAGTTCGTTTTCCTGCACCTGGCCTAGACCGGTTTCGGAATAACCCAGGTTTATTTCAATACCCGAGCCTTGTCCACCGCCACCTTCCGGGTAGGGGGGAATAGGTGTAGTTAATGTCCAGTAAAACAATAACAATATTATTGCCGCATGGATGCTAAGAGAGCCAATGGCTCCTATAAATTGATTCCGTTTTTCAATATGTTGGGGAGCCTCAGCCATTGGGAGTTTTTGTTGCCAAAATCATTTTAACTTTTAGTTTGTTGCCAATTTCCATAACATCAACCAATTTCTGAATTTCGAGCGTATTATCGCATCGAAGCACCACAATTGGATCTTTCAAATCTTTAATAAGTGCTACTAATTCCAGTTCAATATCATCGAACGAAATTTCTTTTTGGTTGATATAATACTTCAAATCCTTGGTAATAGAAATAGCCACTTCTGTTTTTCGAACAGTTTGGTTATTCTTGGCATTAGGCAGGGTAAGTTTGATAACACCAGGACTAATAAGGGTCGACATTATAAGAAAGAACAACATCAAAAAAAACATGATGTCGTTGAATGATGCAGTGCTTACTTCGGCACCAAATGGTTTTCTTCTCAGGTTCATTTTACAGGTTCTTGAAGTAAATCGATAAAGTCCATAGCGCTTTGTTCGAGCATATGTACTACTTTACTTACCATGATATTCAACCAGTGGAAGCAGATAAAAGCAATAATACCAACAGTTAAACCGGCAGCACTGGTAATCATTTTCTGATAGAGACCTCCCGAAATCAACCCAATACTTATATTATCGGCAAGTGAGATGTTATAAAATATTTTAATTACCCCGGCAATGGTTCCAATAAAGCCAAACATGGGGGCAATACCGGCAATTACTCCCAGAATTACAAGATTTTTTTCAAGTTTATAAACTTCAAATTTACCAACCACTTCAATCGATTCTTCAATTTCTTTTAACGGACGGCCAATACGTTTGATCCCTTTTTCGATCATCCTGGCTATTTGAGAATCAGTTTTATGGCAAAGCGTAAGAGCATCATCCACTTTGTCTTCTTTTATATAATCGCGGATGCGGTCCATGAAATTTTTATCGATTCGGGTAGCTTTGCGGATGGATAAATATCGGTCGAAAAATATGTAAACTGAAATAATGGATAATAATCCGATAGGAATCATTAACCAACCACCTTTTGTAAGTAATTCCCAAACCGGCATACTTTTACTGGCTGCTTCCTGAACATTGGTCGAATCGGTTAAACTGATCTGCAGAATGGTAAGTAAATTCATCTCTTCTTTATTTGTAGTTTATACTATTTTAATTTTTTTAAGCAATACATAAGAATCTGTAAAAATAATAATTCTCATGGGTATTTCATAAAACCGTTATTCCGTTTCAAGCATTTGAGTCGAATCATTTTCTTCTACCGGTTTAATTTCTTCTTCTTCCTTTTTTGCAAATACGCCGTTCCAATACTTTTTAATTAATTCGCCAAAGGAGTTAAATTCTTCTTTATACGAAATGCCGACCCCTTGCGTATAGGGCGATATTTCATAAATATAATTTTCATTGGAGTGGTTAAATGCCTTAAGCCTCAATTTGCCATTCTTCCAAGGTTTGTAACTAACATCAACATCTCCTACAATACTATTTGGATTTTGCTTAGGGTTTACAGTGGATGTTCCGCCCACATCGAAATTGCCGTTTATACTCAGTCGGTCATTTAAAAGCTGTGTGCCAAGCATTACTTCTAATTCCTGAGAAGTTATTCCGTTTTCAGGACGATAGTTAACACCAATGTCAAAATCCTTATTAATTTGCGATAGCCAACGGCTTAATTGGTTCGATATAAATTCCATACTGGTAGAGCCTACCGGGTTAAATCCTGAACTTGCCGTTGTATTGGCCGAGTTATTTTGTTTCGTCATCGAAGGGTCGGGCAGGAAACTTCCCAATACCAGTAACGAGATAAATTGTTTATTGCGTTCATCCTCATTGCTGATGGCTGAATTTACCCGGGTTTGTGTTTCTTGTGGAACGTTTGGGATAGATATTTTAAAATCGGGGTTAGGATTCAATAATTTACCGGTGAGGTATATTTTGCAATCAATTGGAATCCGGTTTTGGTATTGTTCTGCCCCGGTTGCCATAGTAGGGGATAATAAATCGTATAAAGAGGCTCTTACCGGATAAATAGCTTCCAGGTTTATAATAGCATCAACCGGATTTCCATTCCAAACAATGGTTCCCCCCTGGACTACTTTAAAGTGCTTATTAATTACATTTTGGAGAGTGAAAAGGTAGTCGCCCTGTTCTATTGTATATTTTCCGAACATGCTGAATTTCCCCTGGGTGTTAATTTCCATCTTGATGTTTCCCGATCCGGTGCCTTTAATCATATCGCCAATTTTGGAATCGAAAATTATTTGGGCTGTTGCATCGGGAGTAACTTCCAGGTTGATATTTAATTTCAAACCATTCAGGTTTGCAGTATAGGTACTTTTGCTTTTTTGATCCTGTTCGTAATCATATTGTGGAAGTAAAACTTTGGGGGTTTTATCTATAAATTTCACAAACTTCATTTCGCTTACATCGCCGGACCGATTGCCCAATGGAATAGAAAGTATCGAATTTGGCTCTGTCTTGGCAGTTATGTTCATGGTAAGGCTCTTGGGAGGGCCAAAAATATCTATTCTACCAGTGGCGTATGCTTTTCCAAAAAACATACTGTTATCTTTTTCGGTAGTATTTAAAAACTCGAAATTATTTCCTTTGAGTTTGAGGTCAAAGTAGAAGTCTTTAAAATATTTATTGGTGATTGTTCCGTTTACTTCGCAGTTATTTCCAAAATTATCATGTAAAACAAGGTTGTTAACCAGTATATTATCATCTTTTATTTTAACAGTTTTAGTAAAACTGTAGCGTGTTTTTAGGTAGTTCACCATAAAACTGCTTTTTTGGAGATTAATTTCTCCATTAAAAATGGGTTCTGTAATGGTGCCCGAAACATCGAGGTCGCCCGTGGCCAATCCCTTTAAGTCGGATATTAGAAACTTGGCAAATGGCTGAAAAATATTAATTTTTAACTTGTTGAGCGATATTTTTCCGTCAATTTTCCTGGTTTGAACCTTATATATGCCAGAAACATCTAACGTATTAATACTGCCTCGCATTGCCAGAAGTTTTAAATCAATGCTTTTATCAGTATGATTCCACTTTGCAGAGATGTCGGTATTTCCTAATATTTCATCGTTTATTTCCAACGAATCTACTTTTAAGTCGGCAAAGAAATAAGGGTTGTGATATAAATCTGATAATTCGGCATTCCCATTGACAATCCCGCCCAGGATAAGATAATTTCCTGGAATAAAAGAATTTACAACCGATAAGTCAACTTCTTTGCAGGTAATATTTAATTTATCGTTGGGTATTCTAGAGATAGCACCTTCAGCTGTAATTTTTTGTTTTCGATATTCAATCTCCAGATGGTTTACTGCCAGTCGATTACTGTCGAAGGTGAATATCGAAGGGTTAATTTTCCAAAGTGTATCGTGTAAAACAATTTGTGATGGTGCCAGCTTTATATTTACTTGTGGAAACGTATTATTTGCAGAAGGCGAAAACGCGATTACCGATTGTATATTTCCTTTGTATACGATGGAATCCCAGTTATTCCAACGATTGGTAAGCTGAATGGAATCTCCCTGAATTTCTGCTAAAAGGGTGAAATTATCAATGCTAAGCTGTTTTGAAAATCGGATGTTTGAGCATCCCGATGTTAAAGAAAGGTTTTGTTGAGAGCTTTTTCCATTTACATATAAATCGTATACCTTTTTCCCTTTAAAATTCATAAAAGGGACAGAGAATAAAAAATTCATTTTACTTCCCGATGGATTGTAATCTCCGGTAAGTTTCGAATCCCGGGAGATATAAAGTCCGGGAATAAAATAATCGGTTAAAAGACGGGTATCTTTAAAATCAGCTTCAAAACTGAAATTATTGAGCGTAAGTTGTTCGGGCGGATTATTTAGTATTAAGGAGGGCAAATAGTGTTTCATTAGCCATTGAAACGATCGTCCCAATTGCGAAAATTGATATGTCCCCCATATTTCGGCATCAACAAGGTTCGACCGCAAAATAATACGCTTTGTTTCATTAATGTTCTTGGTAAATAATAAAAAGTCGTTTATCTGAATTTCCTTTCCGGTTTTCCGTAACGTCGAATTCCAAAGCTTTATTTCTCCGTCCAAATCGTCAATGTTTTTACCAGCAAAGTCAGCTGTGGCATACATCGAAACAAAAGAAGCCGTATCCAGGGTATCGAGGTTTAATTTATACAGGTTTGCGCGTTCAAGTTTTGCTGAAAAATTAAATTCCGGGGTTTTTTTTGAAAGGTTTACTTTGCCCAGGAAGCTTAATTCAATATTGGGATCGACAATGTTTAAAGTTCCGTCGTAGGTATTGTTCGATAGTGTTCCGTTGATTTTAATATTTTGATAATTGTATTTTTTAAGATAAAAGCTCGAAATCTCCCCATCCATTTTGGCCGAGATTTGATTGGTAATCGTGTTTTTACCATTCAACATAGCATTGAATGATATTTTTCCGATTAGTTTTTGCTTGTCGAGCAAATAGCCCAGGTCGAATTCTGTAGCTTTTACTTTCCCCTTAAAACTAAAGCTATTAGAAGTATCGGGTCTAATAGAAATGTCAGAATTTATTTTCCCCAGGTTTGTTTGTATTAGGCCATAAGCCACGAAATCGTTAATAAACCCGCTGAATTTACCAGTATAGCTCAAATATGTAAAACGGTCAAATATTTTGGGAAGGTCGAGGTGGCCAGATTTGGAATTTGGTAACGTAATTCGCTCCAGATCGGATGGGTTTGAATAAAACTTTTGTACATCCAAATAGAGGAACGACGATTGAAAATCGGGTAATCCATTAATATCGGCATTGCCATTCAAATAGGAATTGCTGCCAAATTTCAGTGAAATATTCCTTCCCTTCAGACCGGTTATTTTCCCGGTTATTTTCCCGGATACTTCGGCATTAAAATGAAATTCCTTTAATTTGGGGGCAAAATAAGCAATATCATCGGTTGAGGTTTTCGAAAGGTTTAAGTCAACAAACATCTTCACTTTGTGAATAAAATCCTGTCCCAAATCTTTAAATTTGCTAAAATTTAAACGGATTTGGTTTGCATCAATTTGTGAGAGATTTGTAGTTATTGAGACTCCGTTAAATGCCAGGTTGTTTTTATCTATAATTGTTCGCGCGGTAAAATTAATGAGTTCAAACCCCGATTTTTCTTTACCCGAAAACTTATTAAATCGAAATGAGGTAATGCCATTTTTACTTTTGAAATTTGAAACATCAATGGTTAAATTATTAAATACCAAATCGGTAAAGTTAATTCCATACAAAACATCTGTTTTGTAAAAGGAATGTAAAAGGAATGTTCCATTTGAAATCCGCACCCGGTTTATTCCAAATTCAAACCCTGAACCAGATTGCGTGGTATCTTTTGAAACCAATTTATCGACAATAAACAGGAAATTTATAGTTCGGGTAGAGTCAATGTAAAAGTTTATGAGCGGTTTTTGCAGCGAAATTGTTCGTAAAGCAATAGTTTTTGATCGAATTGTAAAAATATTAATGCCCGAAACCAATCGTGGGGAATAAAGTACCGTATCGTTATTTTTTGCATAAATACAAAAATCCTTCAATACCAGCCTGGAAATTGGAATAAAAGAAATTTCAGAAAATGTAACCCGACTTTCGAAATAAGCAGATAATTTTAAAGAGATCTCTTTAACAGCATACCTTTGAACCGATGGTATTTGAAAAGACAAATATACCAATGTTGGTAACGAAAAGATTGCTACCAAAATAATCAACAGTATTTTCCTAAATTTTTTAATAATTTTACGGAGTTTTAGAGATAACGCAAAAAAACGAAAAATAGTTTAATTCTACTAGGGAAGTTGGGAGGAAAGTCTGTATATATTTTAGGAATCGAATCGTCGTGCGACGATACTTCCGCAGCTGTGTTAAAAGACACTGTTCTTTTATCAAATTTTATTGCTAATCAAGAGGTTCATAAAACCTATGGGGGAGTAGTTCCTGAATTGGCATCCAGAGCGCACCAGCAAAATATTGTTCCTGTTGTGGATTTGGCAATTAAAAAAGCTGGAATCGAACCGGAACAGTTAGCGGCTATTGCTTTTACCCAGGGGCCAGGACTAATGGGATCTTTGCTGGTTGGAACATCTTTCTCCAAAGGTTTGGCATTGGCTTTAAATATTCCACTTATAGATGTTAATCATCTTCAGGGACATATTCTGGCAAATTTTATTCAGGTTCCCGATGTCGAAAAAAGCGTTCCGAAATTTCCGTTTTTGTGTTTGTTGGTTTCGGGTGGCCATACCCAGCTGATATTAGTGAAAGATTTTCTTCATATGGAAATTGTTGGACAAACCATTGACGATGCCGCAGGGGAAGCATTCGATAAATGCGCAAAAATTATGGATCTTCCTTATCCCGGAGGACCTTTAATCGATAAATTTTCAGCGGAAGGAAATCCGCATGCCTTTAAATTTAATAAACCGAGAATTGCAGGACTGGATTTTAGTTTTAGTGGACTAAAAACTTCCTTTCTTTATTTTTTAAGGGATCAAATGCTTCTAGATAAAGATTTTATTGAACACCATAAAGTTGATTTATGTGCTTCGCTTCAACGAACGATTGTGGAAGTATTGATGGAAAAACTTTTGGATGCAGCCAGAAAATATAATATTCGCGAAGTAGCATTGGCCGGGGGAGTGTCCGCAAACACGGGTCTGCGTAATGCAGTTGTTCAACTGTCGGAAAAAGAAGGATGGAATTGCTATATTCCGGAATTCCGTTTTACTACCGATAATGCGGCTATGATAGGTATAACAGGATATTATAAATATTTAAACAAAGAATTTGCCAGTCAAAGTATTGCTCCGGTAGCGCGTTTAGGAAATTAGTCTTCCTCAATAAGGATATCTTTCGCCTTAAGAACAATTTCGTCAAAACTTTTATCAAGCAATTGGTTGACTCCGCGACAACCTTCAATTACTTTTTCGGACCAGTCAACATACATTCGTTTCCGTCTGTTAGACCAGGAAAGCGGACAATTAAGGATGTCGTGTATATTCGCTATTTTATCGGCTATTTTTATTTTTTTGGCGTCGTTTGTTAAGAAAGGAGCCTTTTTTATTTGAAACCTCTTTCTATCGTCATATGTCAAGGTCATGTCATCCGTTACTTCCTTAACCAGCGATGCAACAAGGTTCCCAAATAAACCGGATAATTCTTCCTCAGTTGTATTCGTATCTTCTATAACATCGTGAAGGACTGCCGCTGCGAGAACCTGAGGATTAGTTTCTTTACCGGTTTCCTGTAAAATGTAAGCAACCTTAATAACATGATTTATGTAAGGAATATTTTCGCAGCCTTTTCGGCGTTGAGATACATGTTTATCCGAAGCGAATTTAATTGCAGCTAACAAAAGTGAATCCAAAGAATATTTATCATTCATAATGCGGATTAATTTGATGGCAATTTATAAATTAAATCAAATATTCTATGGCATTGTTAAGAAAAGTTAAAGGGTGTTAATAAATAAATATCGACAAATCAAGTAATTGTATTTAGGTTGAAAAAATGATAAAATATGTGTTGTTAATAACATTATATAGTTTTATCGAATCACTAAAAAGTTTTATTTTTAGGGCAAATTTGGTGAATGGAAAATTTACTTATCAGGGCTACATCTAAAACACCCGAAGTTGAGTTTTTAAACGGAGGCAAAATTAAAATTCAGGGAAGATCAATACCTGAAGATGCCAATTTATTTTTTGATCATCTTCAGGCATGGGTTTTTCAATATTGTCTGGATCCCTCAATGCAAACTATTGTGGATATTGAATTAGAGTATATGAATAGTGCTTCTGCGAAATCGTTGCTTCAAATTTTGAGCGAATTAACAAATATTACAGAGCATGGAAAAAAATTAACTGTAAATTGGTATTACGAATCGGGTGATGACGATATGGTAGAAAGAGGTGAATACTTCGAAAATATTTTGAAATTTAAGTTTAATTATCTGGAGTCTTAGATTTTCCATATAAAAGGGTACATGGATTAAAATGTATTAACATCTTCTAATCGAGTATAGGTTTTCTGTCAGGCTAGTTGAATTCTAGTTTTTAGAATTGCTTAAAAACCGATCTAAAAGTTTAAACAATGTTTCCTGATCGAATGGTTTAGAAATATAATCGTCGCATCCTGCTTTCAAGCAATATTCTCTTTCATTTTCCATAGCAAAAGCTGTTTGAGCAATTATAGGTAGGCTTTTTCTGAATTGCCTTATTTTGGAAAGAGCCTCAAATCCATTGATTCCTGGTAATCTTATGTCCATCAAGACCAGCGCAATCTCAGGGTATTCGGAACACAACTTTACAGCATCTTCACCGGTGGTAGCATGCAGTATATTCAACCCGGATTCCGCTAATAATTCTTTCACATAGATATAATTTGCTTCTTCGTCTTCCACTAATAACACCGAAAAATTCTCCCAGGAAGTACAGGTCTTATTAGTAACCGTGAGGGAGGCCTGCGAAATTGCAATTTCAGTTTCCTGCGCAGGAAAAGTAAAATAAAAAGTGGAGCCATGTCCGGGTTCTGAATCCAACCAGATCTCGCCTCCCAAAAGTTCCACCAAACCTTTTGATATTGCCAGTCCCAAACCGGTTCCTTCTTTCTTGCGCGACCCCATATCGGCTTGTTTGAAACGTTCAAAAACTATTTCTTTCTCTTTCTCCGAAATCCCCGTTCCGGTATCTTTCACATAAAACAACAAATAGCCGGTTTGTTTAAAGTAACCAAACTCAACAAACCCCTGGTCGGTAAATTTTATGGAATTACTTATCAGATTATTTAGGATTTGCTTTAAACGATTTGCATCCGACAGAATAAAATTATTATCCTCTTCGTCTTCAATAGCTAATCGAATCTCAATTTGATCTTTGGAACGTCTGGAACGGTCAGTTAGATAAAATTCTTTCAATTCTTTCATGGTGCCGTTTAGTTCAAACAGCGATTTATCTATGTTTAGCTGACCTGCCTCAATTTTTGCAAGGTCAATAATATCGTTAATTAAATTCAGCAGGAGTTTGCCGCTATTATTTATTATCGAAAGATATTTTTTTTCTTTATCCCTGGGGAATTCTTTCATTTCGAGCAAACTGGCAAAACCAAGGATTCCGTTGATCGGGGTTCTTATTTCGTGAGACATATTTGCCAAAAATGCCGATTTTAGCCGATCGGCTTGTTCTGCTTTTTCCTTGGCACGTTTAAGTTCTTCCCCAGCGGTTATAAACTGGGTAACATCCCTGGATATTCCTACAATTTGACTGATTTTGCCTTGGGCATCATGAATCCCAACTTTGGTTGAAGAGAACCATAGTTTTTCGCCTGTTGGTATAAGGAATATTTCTTGTTTATCGATTAAAGGATTTCCGGTCGAAATAATATTTTGGTCTTCTTCGAATGATTCAGTAGCTTTTAAAATGTTGAAAATTTCGAAATCGGTTTTACCAACTATATTTTGGGTGTCAGAAAAACCGGCTAATTTTGTAAATGCATTATTAACTCTTAAATATTGGCCATTTGCATTTTTAAAATATATCGCATCGGGTACATTATCCATAATTGTTTGCAAACTGTCGCGTTCGTTAGCAAAAAGTTCTTGAATTCTCCTTTTTTCGGTAATGTCTAAAATTGTGCCGCTTAGACGAATAGGTTGGTCGTTACTGCCAAATATAAATTTCGCCAGGCAATGCAGGTACTTTTCTGTTCCCGCGGGTGTTATATAGCGAAACGTAAAATTTAAAGAATTGATTTTAGTTATCGATTTGTTAATTTCGTCTTGAACTAAGGCCCTGTCATCTGGATGAACATAGTTTATAAGATCTTCTGACCTCAATTTATGTAAATCCGGATGGAGATCGAGTATATTATAAAGTTCAGCCGAGAAGTCGAATTTCAGGTCAATTAAATCGTATTCAAAGCTTCCGAAATGAACTATTTTCTCAGCTTCTTCCAATTGTTTGCTGCTATTTTTGTCTATTCCTCTCGTAATTGTTTTTTCTGTAACATTTCTAAAAGTAATTAATACCGATTCTACTACATTTTGTTCTCCTCTTTCGGGGGTTAGGATTGCTTCGTATAAGAGTACCCTGTTTTCGTTATTGTATGAAAAAGAAATTGAATGTGGGCGCGGTTTTTTAAAAATACTTTTGGTAGACTGCTCAATGTACATATAAATGTTTTGAGGCAACCCTAATTCGCTTATATGTTTTCCCAGCAATTCGGCAATGCTTTTTGGAGTTATTTCTTTAAAATTTGGGCTAATATAGAGTGCACGAAAAGTTCTGTCTAATCGCAGCATCATTTCAGGTGAATTCTCAACAAGGAGTTTAAACTTCTGCTTTTCTTCAATCAGTATCTTCTCAAATTCTCTGATACTGGTAATGTCGCGAATAAGAGCCTGAATAATTCGTTCTTTGTTTATCGTTACCAGTTTTGCACTTATACTCACCGAAAGCCTTTTACCACTTAAATTTACAATATCGGTTTCGGTTGTTAGGGAACGTATTTTAACTATTTTTTTAGAAAGTTTCAAAAGGGACTTAATGGTCTTCGCCGGGAGAAACTCCTGAATTTTTCTTCCGATAAGGCTTTGAGATTCGAGTTTTAATAAATTTACTAAAATATCATTGGCTTCGATAATTGTACCATCGAATTTGAAGCGGCAAAACCCATCCGAAAGATGCTCAACAATAGAACGAAATCGTTCTTCGTTATTCAGTAGTTTTTGTTCCGCGGTTACCCGATTATTTATGTCGAGGGTAATTCCGATTATTCGGACAGGTTTTTGGTCTTTATCCCTCTCTATTACCTGGCCAATGTCTAACACCCAAATATAATCACCCTGTTTTGTTTTTAGCCGGTGTTCAGTTTGGTAATTGGATAGTTCATTATTCAGATGTGCATTCAATGTTTTGAGAACCGTCTCTTTATCTGCCGGATGGATCTGGTCTTCCCAAAAAGTCGGATATATATTTACCTCTTGTGGAGCATATCCTAAAATTTTTAGCCATTGGTCGTCATAATATACTTCGCCAGTAGTTAAGTTCCAGTCCCAATAACCCTCATGGGCAGCTTCGAGAACAAGACTAAGTTTATTTTGGATTACTGCCAGATTATCAACATCTTTAATTATTAATAACCGGTAAACTTTAGTAGACAATGCAATAGAGTGCGATTTAAACTGAAACCACTTAGCCGATTTATCTTTTAAAATAAACCTACACTTAATAAAATCAATAGGTTCAGGTAAATCACGGTAGATATTATAAAGCGCGGCGCTTAAATCTTCTTTAAAAACAATAGATGAAAGGCTTTGATAAATTATGTCATCTTTGGTGATGCCTAATTTAATACATAGAGTATTATTACATGCTATAACTTTATCAATATCTAATAAAATAACCGATTCCCCTGTAAGGTCAAAAAAGGAAACCAATACCGAAATCAACTTGTCTGCTTGTTCTTCCTTAAAAGAAGAAAGGATATGTTCGAATGCCTGCATTTTTTAATGTCTTTAATATAAGAAATTTAGACCTATATAGATGCCGTTTTTCCCATCTTGACTGTTGGTTGCTAATCCATAGGAGAAATTTACCACAAAATTTTGATTCATTGCAAAATAAAGTCCGGCCCCATAACCCCCATGCCATGTTTCTTTGCTTCCCTGGTCTAAGTATGATTGGGCTTCTGGTTTTTTATCAAAAGAAAAATTGCGGGTTACTTTTCCAAAATCGTAAAAACCGGCCAGCGCGATATATAAATTTTGGTTCATGACAATTGTTCGTAAAAACTTCCAACGCAATTCCAGGTTGCCATAAAGATAATCCTGGCCGGCAATACGGTTTCTTAATACACCCCGAATGGTTTTAAAACCTCCAAGCCCATCGCGGGTGGTCATAGAATTATAAATATAGGGCAACATATAAAACGGCATATTCCCCGATATCTTTGCCTGGTAGCTTAGCCGGCATGCTAAATTCAGAACATCTCGCCTTAGGGTAAAATACTGCCGGTGGGTGATTATGAATTTGCTAAACGAATAATCTTTTGTAGAACGGGCCGGAATACCGGTCAATAAAATAGCTTCTGTCCAGATTCCCTTCATGGGGTTAGGTTCGTTATCGCGGGTATCGTAAACCAATCCAAGTTTCAGGAATGTATTGTTTCCACCATCTTTTTGGTCTTCGGGAATAATTCCCCAGGAAACAAATTTGTCATAAAGCAGGGCGGTGTCAGGGAGCAAATCTTCGCTATCCTTTCCTTTATTTAGTTTCGAAATATTAACAGTTGCAATCTGATGTCCAAAGTATTCAACTCCTGCAAGCCATCGAAATTTACGCCCTGAGATATTGCCTTGAAAATCAGCTTTTATATGATTTAATTTCCTCTCGTGCCGGTAATACATTCGGGAAATGTATTCGGGACTATCCTTATCTTCAAAATTGGGGTTATAATATGCCTCATATCCATTAAATCCATAAAAATCGAGAGCTTTTTCGGTAAAAAGATCATATTCTAAAGTGGTACGAATTCGAGGAATAAGATATTCCGAATCGTAAATAATTTGATTTGTTCCACTGCCTTTGGTGGTTCTGGACCATTCCAAATAAAGGGAGTGGCGGTACATTGGGTAAGAAGCCCCATCGCCATAATCATAAAAATTTGCAAGGGCCCCATAACGAAATCCCAAATCGGAATCGAATGCAATAGCTGGTAAAGCCCCAAAATTGAACCCGGTTTTTTTCTTTTCCTTCTTTATTGTATCAATCTGGTTACTTTGAGAAAAGGAAGCGTTGATAGTAAAAATAGCTGCAATTGTTAGTACTATTCCTTTAAAGAATAAGTCGGATCGAAAATATTTCTTCTTATAGGGATTTCTGAAGGGAAAATGCATAGCTGATTTTATTGAGAAATTTTTACGATCAAGTTAATAAGAAATTAGAAGAGTTCTTCCCGATTTTGGAATAAAACTAATTGCTAAATTGCCTATTTAATCATAGTTGAAATTAGTTTATCTTTCATTTAAAATTAGGAGTTTTTAATTTAAACACAATATTACAAAGGCTAAATTCGATATATTTTTCCTCTTATAAACATAATACATTTATTATGAAGCTGCTGAAAAAAATAGCATTGGGATTATTTATACTCTTACTGATTTTGGGATTAGCTGTTGTATTTATAGTTAAAAATATTGCTGGCAGAGCCGTTCCCGATTATTCGAAAGCATTTACAATAGAGGGGTTGAAAGATTCTGTCAGGGTGTATCGTGATTCATTTGCTATTCCTCATATTTATGCCCAAAATCAAACCGATTTGTACCGTGTTGCCGGTTATCTTACTGCCCAGGACCGACTTTGGCAAATGGACCTTTTACGGCATGTCACGACAGGCAGATTATCTGAAATTTTTGGAGAGGATTTACTCGAAGCAGATATTTTGATGAGGTCCCTTCGAATTCCGGAAAAATCCAAAGGAATATATGAGGAATCTCCACCTGAGCTTAAGATTCTTTTTGAAGCATACAGCGACGGAATCAATCAATTTATGGAAAATAATAAATCAAAGCTGCCCCCGGAATTTAAAATTTTAGGTTATGAACCAGAGCCATGGAAGCCAGTTCATTCCTTTAATCTAATAGGCTACATTGCTTGGGATTTAAATGGCTCATGGAATTCGGAAATTGTTTTGCATAAACTGAAAAATAAACTTGGTGAAGCTAAAATGGCAGAACTGATTCCGTCCTTTGATTCAACCCAATCTGTAATTTATTCTTCGTCTAAAGAAAAAAAGGCTAACAGCAATTGGGGATCAGAGTTTATTTTGGCCAATCAACAAATGCAGGAACTTGGATTATCTGTTTTTCATGGTTCTAATAATTGGGCGGTGAGTTCTGAGCATAGTCAAAGTGGTAAGCCGTTACTTGCCAATGATATGCATTTAGGCCTAAACGCTCCGGGAATTTGGTATCCGATGCACCACGCAGTAAACGGCGAATTGGATGTAACCGGAGTTGTTTTACCTGGCGCCCCATTTGTAATCTCAGGACATAATAAAAAAATAGCCTGGGGATTAACGAATGTTATGAACGATGATATTGATTTTTATAAGGAAGAACTGAATCCATCCAATAGCAATCAATATGCATTTAATGGCATTTGGAAGAATCTGGAAGTTCGTAAAGAAAAAATTGCGATAAAAGGAAAGGATACAATTACGAAAACTATAAAATTCACACATCGTGGACCAATTATCTCGTCGTTAAAAGGGATATCGGATGAAACTATTTCGATGAGGTGGTTAGGAAACGAATGGAGCAATGAAGTTAGAACAGTTTACCTGTTGAACAGAGCTGAGAACTGGGATGATTTTAGAAATGCAGTCAAGTCGTTCATTGCCGTCAGCCAAAATATTGTTTATGCAGATACCGCCGGGAATATAGGAATGTATTGCTCCGCCGGGATTCCAAAGCGGAAAGGTCCGGCTTGGGATATTTTGCCGGGTAATACAGATGAATACGACTGGAAGGGATTAGTTCCTTTCGATAGTCTGCCACATTACTTTAACCCGGAAAATGGCATTGCTGTTTCTTCGAATAATAAAACAGCTCCGCTTGGTTATCCCTATTACATAAGCTATTGGTACGATCTGCCTTTTCGATATAATAGAATAAGCACCATGTTAAATGCCAAAGAAAAGCATAGTCCGGAATCGTTTCGGGAGATTCAAACAGATTTTCATTCGACAAATGTAGCGTATTATCTACCTATTCTTTTATCAATTTTGGAGAAGGCTAATTTCTCAGGTTCAGAGCAAACTACCCTTAATTTATTGAGAAATTGGGATGGCAATATGGCTGCCGATAAAGCTGTTCCTGCAATCTATGAAACTTTTTTTATGAAGTTTGTAATGAATGTATTTCAGGATGAGATGGGAGACACAATTTACCGGGAATTTCTCGGTGATAAAATACTGGTTAGAAATGCG
>JAIFLU010000084.1 GCA_020048915.1 Bacteroidota bacterium
CTTGTTAATAACATTTCAAGTTGATCCAGCGGAAGCATGTTTGCTCCATCCGATAAAGCCTTGGATGGTTCGGGATGGGTTTCAATAAAAATCCCATCAATTCCAATTGCAACCCCAGCCCTGGCAATAGTTTCAATTAATTCGGGCTGACCACCGCTAACTCCCGAAGATTGATTTGGCTGCTGTAATGAATGTGTTACATCCAAAATTACAGGGAAACCAAATTTTTTCATCTCAACAATTCCGCGAAAATCAACAATTAAATCCTGATAACCAAACATGGTACCCCGTTCCGTAAGCATTACATTGGGATTACCAGCTTGAACAACCTTATTAGCAGCAAACTTCATAGCATCAGCCGCTAAAAACTGTCCCTTTTTAATATTAACAAATTTGCCCGTTTTAGCCGCAGCTACCAATAATTCTGTTTGACGACAAAGAAAAGCAGGTATTTGAAGTATATCTGCTACTTCAGCAGCCATTTCGGCTTCAGCCTCCGAATGAATATCTGTCACTATTGGCAATTGCAATTGCGATTTTATCTGGCTTAGCACTTCCAATGCAGCTTTATCTCCAATTCCGGTAAACGAATCGCTTCTGGAGCGATTAGCCTTCCGATAAGAAGCTTTAAAAACATAAGGAATTTGCAATTTATCGGTAATTGCTTTTATCTTCGATGCAACATCAAAGCATAACTCACGATTTTCGACAACACATGGTCCGGCTAATAGAAAAAAATTCCCAGCGGTAGTATTTTTAATGAATGGTAATTGTTGTATCATTTTTCTAGGTATTATATCCATATTTCCCTTTCCATAAGCGGCCAAGGTGATTTGACAGTTCTTTTTCCCGTATATTTTCCTGAGGATTGTAAAATGTTGTCCCGGCAACCTTTGCAGGCATATACTCATCCATTATAAAATGATCTTTATAATCGTGCGCATAACGATAGTCTTTCCCATAACCCAGTTCTTTCATTAAACCGGTTGGAGCATTCCTAATATTTAGAGGCACTGGCAAATCTCCTGTTTGATTGACCTTTTCGAGTGCTGCATCAATTGCTAAATAGGCCGAATTGCTTTTGGGAGAAGTTGCAAGGTAAATTACGGCCTCCGAAAGGATAATCCGTGCTTCGGGCATCCCAATTACATGAACTGCCTGAAAACAATTATTGGCCATCAATAGCGCATTAGGATTGGCTAAACCAATATCTTCAGCGGCAAGGATTACTATACGACGAGCAATAAACAATGGATCTTCGCCTCCGGCAATCATCCTCGCTAAATAATAAACGGCAGCGTTGGGATCGCTTCCGCGAATTGATTTAATAAATGCAGAAATTATATCGTAATGCATCTCCCCTTTCTTATCATATAGGGCAATATTCTCCTGAATCCGGTCTAATACAAGCTGATCGGTTAGTACAATTTTTTTATCGGTATTCCCCTGATCTACTTCCGATTGAATTACTAATTCCAGGGCATTTAACAATTTCCGGGCGTCTCCTCCTGAAATTCGCATAATAGCTTCGGTTTCCCGAATTTCAACATCCAATGTTTTTAAAAAAATATCTTCTTTTAGAGCTCTATCGATAATAGAAAGTAAATCGTTTTTTTCCAGAGGTTTTAGCACATAAACCTGGCACCGGGAAAGCAATGGGGCAATTACTTCAAACGAAGGATTTTCGGTTGTTGCTCCTATTAAAGTCACCGTACCTTGCTCAACTGCTGCAAGCAAACTATCTTGTTGAGATTTATTGAACCGGTGAATTTCGTCAATAAATAGAATTGGATTGGGAGTATTAAAAAATTGAGTTTTTTTAGCTTGTTCAATTGATTCCCTAACATCTTTAACGCCCGAATGAACAGCACTTAAAATATAAAACGGTCGATTCAACTGATTAGCCAGAATTTTTGCAAGCGTAGTTTTCCCAACACCTGGTGGGCCCCAAAGTATGAATGAAGAAATTCCCCCCGACTCAATCATCCGCCGAAGCACTTTGCCCTCCCCTATCAAATGCTGCTGACCTACATACTGGTCGAGCATTTTGGGTCGCATTCTGTCTGCTAATGGCTGATTCATCATCATAGTATGCGTAGGTACATCAATTTAAAAAGAGTGTGATTGCATTAATACCGTGCGAAAATAAAGTATTTTTGAAACAATATCCTCAGGTTGTAGTATAAACTCAAAAATAAAACCCACTGTTATGAGACGTATTGTATTAATTCTATCAACTTTTGCGTTATTCCAATTTAGCACACAAATTGCCAAAGCTCAAATAAAGGATGTTGCCAATATGCTTTCGGGCTCTACTGCTGATGCTGAAAAATTATTCCAGGCCTACCTTAAACCCTATGCCAATGCCTTAGGTGCCAATTTAAACGGTGGATGGTATAATACCGCAAAGACTCATAAACTTGGCGGATTTGACCTAACTTTTAGTGTAAGCGCTTCTTTTGTTCCTCAGGCCGATAAAACTTATGATCCATCAAAACTTGGATTAACAGGTACACCAGCTGTTGGAGTTGCTCAAACAGTTGCTGGTGCTAATAAAACTGGTGTTAATATTAATTATCCTATAGGAAATAAATCTATGCAAGTAGCAACTCCCAAAGGAACAGGTTTAGGCATCATACCTTCTCCAATGTTGCAATTGGGAATAGGGTTAATTAAAGAAACTGATGTTACCGTCAGGTATTTACCAACATTTAATCTGGGTGATTATGGCTCCATTGGAATGTGGGGAGTTGGAGTTAAACATAGCTTAAAACAATGGATTCCCGGCATTAAAATGGCTCCATTTTTCCATCTTTCCGTTTTTGGAGGCTATACCCAATTAAAAACTGATCTGAACCTCAATTTTCAACCTGAATTTTATGTAAATCAACCTCAATTGCAAGCTATAAATAATACCACTGATATTTATAATAATCAAAAAATGCAGTTGATCGCCAAAGGATTTACAGGTAATGTACTTGCTTCATTTGATTTTCCTGTAATATGCATATATGCCGGAGTTGGATTTAGTAATACGAATACCAACTTAAGTTTAAAAGGAAATTACCCCTTAGCCGCTCTGGAAACAACCGGAGTAGATGTCGGAAAAATAGTGGTTAAAGATGCAAACAAGTTAACAGACCCCATAAACATTGAAATGAAAAGCATGGATGGAAGCAAAACTAAACCCCGGTTAAACGGTGGAGTGCGGTTTAAATTTGCCATCATGACGCTTCATTTTGATTATACCTATGCAAATTATTCTGTTGCAACAGCAGGTTTGGGCATAAGCTTCCGATAATATCCTCAAATACTTAAAAAAACCTCGGCAAAAAACCGGGGTTTTTTATTTTTATCAATACTCTTTCTAGCTTTTCGTTAATTTTGTAATTCAGAAAGACGATAACGATGAAAACCGAAAGTGAAAAATTATTTCTCGAAAATATAATTACCAGTAAATATCGTGGTTTACTGCGAGTTGCTCGGACCTCTTTAAATGCCGAAGGTGTTAAGGAGGTTCAAAAGGCTTTCAGAATGTCCTATACCGTTTTAAAAGACAAACCTGCTTTAAACAACGAACCTTTTATTAATCGTTGTATTGCCATTGCCAGGATAGCTGTTGAAGAAATTGGGCTGGGAAAAACATCCATTATTTGCAGTCTTTTATACGATGCCGTTCATGAAGGACATATTTCCTTAGACGAGGTTAATAAAGCATTTGGTTCACAGGTGGCTCAACTTGTTAGCGATTTAACAAAAATTTCATCGATCGATACCAACAATACCATTGCTCAAGCTGAGAATTTCAGAAAACTTTTACTTTCACTGGTTACCGATGTCAGGGTTATTCTGATAAAACTATCTGAACGGCTGCAGGTTATGCGAAACCTTGATAATTCCCCTGCCAGTATTCACTTTCCAATTGCTACAGAAACTTTTTATTTATATGCCCCACTAGCGCACCGCCTAGGTCTGTACAATATTAAAACAGAACTTGAAGACATTTCTCTAAGGTTTCGCGATACGGAAACATATAATCATATAGCTAAAAAACTTGAAGAAACAACCAGCGCCCGTAATAAACTTATCCGCGAGTTTATTCAACCTATAAAAGAAGAATTAGCCAAACAGGGATTTAAATTTGAAATTAAAGGCCGGTTAAAGTCCATACACTCCATTTTTAATAAAATGCGAAAACAAGGTGTTGCTTTTGAAGAAGTATACGACATCTTTGCTATACGTATAATTGTTGATTCGGAATTAAAGAATGAAAAATCTGACTGCTGGAGGATTTACTCCGTTGTTTCCGACTTTTACCAACCAAATCCATTACGCATGCGCGATTGGATTTCGATTCCTAAAACGAATGGTTACGAATCTTTGCATACTACAGTAGTTGGTCCCGGAGGAAAATGGGTAGAAGTTCAGATTCGGACGATGCGAATGAACGAAATCGCAGAAAAAGGCTTGGCCGCCCACTGGAAATACAAAGGAGGAGAAGCTGACCGTGGATTGGATACCTGGATTGGAAAAGTGCGGGAAATATTAGAAGCTCCTGAGGCCGAAGCTATGGACTTTTTGGACACCCTAAAACCAAGTTTATATACCAAAGAAATTTTTGTTTTTACGCCCAATGGTGATTTAAAGAAATTACCTATTAATGCGACCGTTTTAGACTTTGCATTCGACATTCATTCTAATCTTGGATGTTCGTGTGTGGGAGCTAAAGTAAATGGAAAAAACGTACCCATAAGGCATGTTTTACAAAATGGCGACAGGGTCGAAATCTTAACAACCAAAACCCAAAAGCCTAAATCGGATTGGCTCTCGTTTGTTGTGACTTCGAAAGCAAAAAATAAGATTAAGGCCATCATTAAAGAAGAAGCTGCAAAAAGTGCCGAAGCCGGAAAAGAAATTCTGCAACGCCGGCTGAAGAACTGGAAAATTCCTTATAATGACAATACGCTCAAAAAAATCCTGAAACATTATAAGCTAAAAAGCACCTTCGACCTTTATTCCTTGTTGGCTGAGGATAAATTGGATTACGCCGTAATTAAGGATTTAGTAATTGAAAAAAACGAAACACAACGTTTACCGGAGAAAATTGAAGATGATACAGTTGATAAAATAGTAAAAAACCATGCTTCTAAAAACGACGATTTTCTAATTATCGATAACAAATTAGATAATCTTGACTATAAACTAGCCAAATGCTGTAATCCAATTTATGGCGACCCTATATTTGGATTTGTAACTATTAATGAAGGAGTTAAAATCCACCGGGTGAATTGTCCCAATGCGGAGCAAATGATTTCAAAATATGGTTATAGGGTTGTAAATGCCCGATGGACCAATTCGGATGGAAATGCTCACTATCAGGCTGATGTTCGGATTGTAGGACTTGATGATATTGGACTGGTAAGCAGGATTTCCGATTTGCTTTCGCGCGACCTGAAAGTTAGCATGCGATCTATTTCTATTGATGCTAACGATGGAATGTTCGAAGGAAGATTATCGTTATTTGTAAAGGACAACGCTCATCTTGACAACCTGCTCATACGATTGAAAAAAGTAAAAGGGGTTTTAAATGCTACCCGTCTTTCAGCTGCCGGATAGTGGCTACATTTTTCTGACATCAAGGCAGAGTTTTCCATCTTTCAAATAATACAGTAAGAGAATATCCGTATCTTTTACCGATTGTAGTTCCTTCAAAAATGGGTAATTCTCAATTTTTGTAATATTTCCGCCTGAATATCGGTATAATCTATAAACATTATCAATTGTAGGTGTTCCAGATCCGGTTTCGAAATAAAGTAATATTTCGCCATTTTTCAGGGGTTGGGAATACATAAAACTATAATGATTGTATGATGGTAATTTTTCTAACAGCGTAATTTTATTGTTTACCAAACTATATTGGAATAAGTAGTTATTTGTTTTATTTTTCAATAAATAAAAACAGGAAGTTGACGTACCCCAAACACCATTGATATTATCATTCTCTCCTTTATTAGCAATGTTATGTAAAAGTTTTAGCTTTCCTGTTTTTCGTGGTAAAAAATAAATGCTGTTATCTTTATCAAAAGCTCCTTGAATTATATATCCCACTGTATCAACCGGTATTAGCTTATAAACCATATCCGATAAAAGTATTGGTGATTTCTTGGGAAATATTCTTTTTAAATCGCTCATTTTTTCATCAAAAAGCACATCTTCTTCTTCATATTCGTCATACTCTTCATCCTCTGAATAATTAGGAACATAAATATCTTTAAGAATAGTTTTTTCTTCGACATCTATAGTCAGAATTGTTGACCCCTCCATGCCATCACCGATATTGGCAATTAACTGATTTTGATTGTTAAACTCAATTGACCATAAATATCCGTTAGGGCGACCATATCGTATTACCGATTGTGTATCGAGTATTACCGATTCTTTATTATTTTTTAATTTAATCAGCACAATAT
The DNA here is from genome assembly GCA_020048915.1 of Bacteroidota bacterium. GTDB lineage: Bacteria > Bacteroidota > Bacteroidia > Bacteroidales > JAAUTT01 > JAAUTT01. The sequence continues at coordinate 6,471 of JAIFLU010000084.1, forward strand.
CTTTAACTTCTCCTTCCCCGCGCTTAAAAGATCTGGCCACTGCCATATATTTCATGTCTTTCGAAAATGCTGCATAAGAATAATTGTAACCTGTTAAACTTACCACAGGATCACCTTCAAAATTCGTAGAATGAAGCTCAGAAATTTTAAAGTTTTCCATCAGATTAACATCGGCTTTTCGGCTCTGCGATGACAATTTCGAAGGGAGGATAGCAAGTAGAATAAGGATATAAGAATATTTTAAAAGACTAACCATTTCTAAACAGTTGAAAACTAATTAATAACAATATGTGTTTTTTCTAAAGGCATTAATATCAAACCCCTGCTTAAAATTGCAAAAAAAATGTATTTATTCACCGATAATTAGTAAAATAAAATATCAACAATATAAGTAACATAGAAATAGAATGTTAATACATGATTAAACTCCAATAAAATTAAATAACTAATAATTTAAATACTCATATCTTCTCAAACAGAATGTTCGACCTCAATAACAAAGAGTATTAATTAATAAACTTATGGATACATTAATTACTTGCCAATCTTACAATATCCTGAACTTCTAAAATTTTCTTATCATAACCCTTGTATACACTATTAATCATTGCAATACCTATTTCAGACAGGGTACAAACATATTTTGGAAACACCTTTTTTAAGATAGGAAAAATTGGATTGAATAATTTATATGTTTTGTAGGCATTTTTTAGTCCTTTAGTTGGTCGGATAAAGCCTGGCCGAAACATATAAGCTTGCCGAATAGGAAGTTGTAACAAGCTATTTTCAGTTTTCCCTTTTACTCTGGCCCACATAGTTTTTCCCTTTTCACTGCTATCGGTACCAACCCCAGAAACATAACAAATGGTAATTTGGGGGTTTTGCTTTGCTAAAAGACCTGCCAATGCCATGGTAAGGTCATATGTAAAATGAATAAACTTTTCTTCATCCAAACCTATCGAAGAAACCCCCATACATAAAAATGCAGCATTATACTCCGTAAACTCACCCATAATGCTACTAAAATCAGAAAAATCAGCGTGAATAATTTCTTTCAATTTAGGGTGTTGAACCCCACAAGTACGACGGCTAATTACTAAAACCATTTCAACTTCCGGATGCAACAGACACTCATGTAAAACACCATCTCCAACCATTCCGGTTGATCCAGTTATTATAGCTTTTATTTTCATCGTACCTCTTTTATTTTGCTAATTCAATTCTTGAATATTTATGGACATCTCTTTAGAATTCCACCATTTTCTCTCTGGTATTTTTTTTCCCAGCAAAAAACTTTCTCCGATCATGGGTGTTGTTATTTTTATTCCTCTTAAAGCCGCTTCTTTAGTTGCTCGTTCAATTGGTTCGTACCAGGAGTGAACCGATAAACTGTATTTTCCCCAATGGATTGGCAAGAATAATTCGGCTTTTAAATCACTTGCAGCTTGTACTGCTTCCTCAGGCATCATGTGAATTTTTGCCCAATTCTCGTTGTATTGACCATTTTCTAACATTGCTATATCAAATGGGCCAAATTTTTCTCCAATCTTTTTGAATTCATTAGAATAACCTGAATCGCCGCTAAAATATATTTTTTTATTATTTAGCTCGATTGCAAAGCCGCACCATAGAGTCGACATACGGTTGAACAATCCTCTGCCACTAATATGTTGACCGGGAGTTGCTGTAAATTTTAAATTATCAGAAATTCGTAACTCTTCGTACCAATCTAATTCATCTATTTTTTCCGAAGGAATTCCCCATTTCACCAAATAAGACTTTACACCTAATGGTACAATATAACGGGATGCATTAATCGCTTTAATAGAATTATAATCCAAATGGTCATAATGATCGTGCGAAATTAAAACGAAATCTATTGCTGGCAGACTGTCAACCACTAAATTATTTGACCCTTTAAACGCTTTTGGTCCCATATTTAATGGTTGTACCCAGGAGTTAAACATTGGGTCGGTAAGTATCGATATCCCACTAGTATAAATTAATACAGTAGAATGTCCAAACCAGGTAATACTAATGTCATCACTATTCAAATGTTTAAATCCTTCTATTTCAAACTGTGCAAATGGTATTGAATCCATTGGGACATTCTCTTTACTTTTCTTAAAAAAATACTCTTTCATAGCTCCCCACATACTCCCTGTAGTTACAGAGATATTAATCAGATTATGAAATTTCCCGTCTTTATAATTGGGAGAATTGTGCAATTTCCTTTTTGTTTCCATCTCATTTTTTTCGCCTGACCCGGGAAATGATTTTAGAAAAACAAATCCGGATAACATTAATAAAGGGAATAATACTGCAAGTAATTTCAAAGTTTTCATAATCATTTTGCAGAAACTAAGTTCTAAAGACTATTCATTGAAAATTTAATTACTTCAACATCCAAAACATTGCGCGATCAAATGCTTTATCAGTCAAAATCCATCGAAGAAAAATTATAGGCATTGCGTTTGCCCCTGCTGCATACCGGGCTTTAGGGCGCTTTGATTTTAGTGCTTTGGAAATTACAGATGAAATGGCTTCGGGGGGAGAAGCTTTCCCTTTTTTATAAGATTCGCCAAACATAGCGGAAGTACGTTTTACTAATTCGGCATAAGGTGTGTTACCCGATGATTGATGCATATTATCTAATGCAATATTCCCCCACTCTGTTATAATTGGTCCGGGTTCAATAATAATAACATCAATTCCAAACTGCTTGGTCTCTAGTCTCAAACAGTCTGAAAATCCCTCTAAAGCATGTTTTGTTCCATGGTACCAGGCACCGAGTGGCATGTATATTTTCCCCCCAATCGATGAAATATTAATTATTTTCCCGAAATGATTTTTACGCATATGAGGCAATACCAATTGGGTTAAGCGCGCTAAACCAAATATATTAACTTCGAATTGCTTTTTAGCTTCAGTTAAAGGAACATCTTCCACTGCACCATAAGAACCGTAACCGGCATTATTTACCAAAACATCTAACCGGTTTTGTTCTTTAACAATTTGATCAATGCAAAGTACCATCGAATCATCCTGGGTGACATCCAGCTCGATTATATTAGCTCCACTTGTTCGCAAATCGGTCATTTTATCAACTCTCCGTGCCGCACCATATACAGTATAACCATCGCTCAGTAATTTCAATACAGTACTCTTTCCTATTCCGGAGGATGCTCCTGTAACTAAGGCAACTTTTTTATTTGAATTTTCCATTACATTTTATAATTAAATTGTGATTAATCACTTACAAATTGATCAAATTTTTTATACCTGATATTTTAATTTTAATAGTTTTAATATTTCTGCACTTGATTTTAAAGTTCCTTTCAGGATGGATGATGATATTGCTTCCATAATAACAACAACAATTTCAGCTTCAAGTTCGGGCTGATTGTAATTTAATTTTTTAAAAGCATTCGTTAATGCCATTTTTAGCGGATCCATTTTACTTTCGTCATAATGCTCTATCTCCCATTTCAACTTGAATTGCAGCCTCCAAAACTCATGCTCTTCCTCTACAATTGTAAAAGGTAGTTCCAGGGTTTTGCGAATAACCGATTGTGGATCGTTTTCCAATACTATATCGGCGAAATATTTTTTAACTCTTTCTGCTCCAAGCTCTAAAATAGCTTTTAAAAGCCCTTCCTTGTTTTCGAAATGACGGAAAATCAAACCTTCCGAAACCCCTGCTTTTTTTGCTATTTTGCTGGTAGATGTGGCATTATATCCATCTTTAGCAAATAACTGTAATGCTGCCATAATGATGCTTTCTTGTTTGTCCGTCATAATAGTGAGTAATTACTTACAAAAATATAACAAAATTTTAATTTCAAACTAAAAAGTCAAAAAATACTTTATTGTTTTTGCAATTGAATTAATAAAGTATTTTTGAATAAATTAATAAATAATGAGACAAAATCTTGTGAACATAGCCTTTGGGCTTTCTTTTTTGTTGTTAAATTGTATAATCATACAACCAGCAAACGCGCAAAGAACCAAAGAATTAAAATCTCCTGTGGCACTTCCTCCCCCATCAATGTCCGATACCACTAGGCTTGCTAACCAGTGTATTCTTCGAAGACAAGTCCTTATGGAAAAAATGGGAAATGGAATATTTATATGTCTAATGGATAAAGACAATACGAAGGATGATTTCAATTACCTTACTGGATGGAACGGAATTCAGGCTGGATTTATAATTGATCCAGAAAGTAACAAGCAATTTTCGTTATTTATTCCACCATCCAATCCACAGGCTATAATATGGAATGGTGTTCAACCCGGAATTAATGAAGCGAAACGTCTTGGAGCAGATACTTCATTTCACATTTTCGATTTAAAAAAGCATGTTCGGAACTACCTAAAGACCGATAAAAAAATATATCTTCTTAACAACGACAAACAGGTTAGGGATTTATTAAAAGGACTGATAAAAACCCGCAGCGATTCGGATAAACTTGTATTTGCCGATAATATTATAAATGAAATGCGTGTAATAAAAGATGACTTTGAAATTGAAAATACCCGTAAAGCCATCCAAATAACTGCAAATGCACTTTTCAATGCCTATAAGTTAGTAAAGCCAGGCAAATATGAATACGAAATTGCAGCGCTTTTTGAATATGAATACGGCAGGAATGGTCAAGAAAATGCATTCGAAAGTATTGTTGGATCTGGGAAAAACGCTACTGCTTTGCATTACGATGAAAACAAATGCCAAATGAAGTCAGGCGATCTGGTATTAATGGATGTTGGCTCGAAGTATAACGGCTATGCTGCTGATATAACTCGGACAATTCCGGTTAACGGAAAATTTTCGAAACAACAGCTGGAGCTTTACAACTTAGTGCTAAAAGCTCAGGAAGAAGGTATTAAAGTGATGAAGCCTGGATATAAAATCTTAGATTTTCACCAAAAGTGTATTGAAGTGATAACTCATGGCCTTTACCAAATCGGATTTATTACCGATACTTCCAAAATTTGGCAAAAGGAACTGTTTATTCTTTACCAATCTGGTCATTATTTAGGTCTGGATGTTCATGATGTAGGAAAATATACTCTAAATGAAATTGGATATACGGTTATCAAACCAGGTTTACGGGGACGAGATTTGTTACCTGGGATGCTCCTTACCATTGAACCCGGTATTTATATAAATCCTGATATGTTAACATACATTTATGATTTGTATTCAAATTCAGTTCCCCGCGAAGAACTTGATGCATACGTAAAAAAGGTGCAACCTTTATTTCAAAAGTATGCCAATATTGGAATTCGTATTGAAGATGACATTTTGATTACGAAGGATGGTAATGAAATACTATCTGTGGCAATTCCTAAGAATCCAAATGAGATTGAAAAAGTGATGCAAAAAAATTAAAACAGCCTCTATGGTTAAGCATTATAATATCACAATTATAGGACGAGTGCAGGGAGTTGGATTTCGTTACTCAGCAAGGAGTATTGCCCGAATCATTGGTGTCTGTGGTTTTGTTAAAAATACATACGATAGGGCTGTATACATCGAAGTCGAAGGCGAAACCGATAAGTTAGAAGAATTATTACGTTGGTGCCACCAAGGACCTGATCACGCCAAGGTTCAGCAAGTTATGGTTACGGAAAGTGATGTAAAAGGATTTGTGGCTTTTGAAATTATTGCATAAGCATTTAAATTACATGCTGAAAGAAAAACTGAATAAACTCTGGCAGAAATAATAAAAAAAGAAAAACATTAAATTAAGTTCATATTAAAAGAGCGTTTACTTAGCTTTATAACTATATTTTTAAAATGAAATTACTGAAAATGCTTTTCCTGTATATCCTCATATTTTATCTCCTGATTTTGGCTGGAAGTTGCTCCTTTCAAACCAAAATGATTTTCTTTCCATCCAGATTAGATGCAAATTTTCAATTTGATAAATCTTTTGTGAACTCAGAGGTCACTATTAAAACAAAAGACAACGAATCAATCAATGGCTTGTTCTTCCCCGCTAAAAATGATAAGGTAATTTTATATTTTCATGGAAATGCTGGTAGTTTGGAAGATTGGCAATTTGTATTTAATAATTTTAAGAACCTAAATTTTAATTTTTTTATAATCGATTATCGCGGTTATGGCAAAAGCACGGGAAAAATCTCTGAAAAAGGATTGTATGCAGATGGACAGGCGGCTTACGATTATCTCATAAAATCAGGATTCAAGCCAGAAAATATTATAATTTATGGCCGATCTATCGGGACAGGAATCGCTGTTGAAATTGCAAGTAAAAACAAATCTGCATCTGTAATTCTTGAATCCCCATTCTCCTATTTTAAAAAATTGGCAAATGACAAATTCCCATATTTAATGCCTTATATCATTTTGCGTTATTCGTTTAATAACCTGAAAAAAATTAACGGCATAAATGTGCCTTTACTTATCATTCATGGAAAGAAAGATGAAGTGATTCCCTTCAAGTTTGGGAAGGAGCTTTTCGATTGTTATAAAGGTGAAAAAGTATTTCTACCCATCGAAACCGGTGGACACAATAACCTTTCATCCTATCCTGAATTTAGTAAAGCGGTTAGCTCTTTCTTAAGTAAACATTAATTGCTTAACTGCCTAAAAAATGCATGTACAGGCATTCTACCAAAATGATCAAATAAACCCTAAAATATTACTCTTTTTAAGCCGGAATCAGAAAAATACTCATAATTTTCAATTTCAAAACTAAACCAGTATTAACTACCATCAATTATGAAAAGATTTACCCTATTTGCAGTTTTGCTCAGCTTTGCCTGGCTTTTGAAAGCAGAATCGTTATCAATTTCATCGCCCGACAAAAACATAACAATTAATATTAATGTTGGCGAAAAACTTACCTACTCCGTTAAATTCAACAACCAAACTATCCTTCAAAACTCTTCGCTTGGGTTCCGATTTGTGAATGAACCACTTTTGGGTAACTCAATGATTATAATGGATAGTTCAACCACTACAAACTACGATTTATGGACGCCGGTTGCCAGCAAACATAAAACAATATTAAATTATTATAATGAAATTCGGCTTCAACTGAGGGAAAAAAACTATCCACAGCGAAAGCTTGATATTTATTTCAGGGCTTATAACGATGGGGTTGCATTTCGATACTTCTTACCGATGCAAAATGGATTTGGAACTCGCGAAATCACACAGGAACTTACCACGTTTAACTTTGTTGGTAATTTTGATGCATGGATGGCAAATTATAATTCCTATAAAACTTCTCAGGAAACTGAATTTTCCCCAGGAAAAATTGGAGACCTTACCGAACACAATATTATTGGCTTACCTTTCTTAGTGAAAGTTGAAAATGTTGCTTATGCCGCCATTACCGAAGCGAATATAAATGATTGGGCCGGCCTTTATATTGGAGGACATTCTATTCAAAAAGAAAAAGAAATTGTCTTACATACAAAACTGTCTCCACTGCCTGGGCAAGATGAAAATGGTGTCAAAGTAAAAATCAGCGGCGATCATTTTTCTCCATGGAGGGTCATTCTGCTAGGTAAAGAACCAGGAAGGCTTGTAGAATCGGAGATGGTGTTGAACCTGAACGAACCTTGTGCCATTAAAGATGTTTCATGGATTAAGCCGGGGAAATGTGCCTGGGATCATTGGTGGAGCGCCGAAGTTAAAATGGATGCCAAAACACTTAAAGAATACATTCAATTTGCATCCGATATGGGGTTTCCTTACCAATTGATCGATTGGCAATGGTATGGTCCTTTTAACACTCCCACTGCCGATATTACAAAAATTAATCCGGCAGTTGATATGCCCGAAGTTTTAAGATTTGCCAAGGAAAAAAATGTGCGGTGCTGGGTTTGGCTTTATAATACCGATGCTGAGCGACAATATAAAGAAGCCTTTACCTTATACGAAAAATGGGGAATTGCTGGTGTAAAGATAGATTTTATGGATAGGGACGACCAGGAAATGGTAAATTGGTATCATAAAATAGTGAAAGAAGCGGCAGATCATCATCTTCTCGTCAATTTCCACGGAGCTTATAAACCGGATGGCTTTCAACGAACCTATCCAAATTTGATGACCCGCGAAGGGGTTATGGGGAATGAATATAGTAAATGGTCGACACGAATAACGCCCGAACATAATACTACACTGCCTTTTACCCGTATGTTAGCGGGTCCTATGGATTATACTCCCGGCGGATTTCTAAACCGTTCACCTGAAACATTCAAAACAGGCACTCCAGCAAATGTAATGACCACGCGATGTCAACAACTGGCTATGTTTGTGGTTTATGACAGCCCAATAATGACTGTTTGCGACCACCCAAATAATTATGTAAACCAACCCGGATTGGATTTTCTAAAGGTTGTTCCCACCCAATGGGACGATACCAAAATTCCGCTTGGAGAAGTAGGAAAATACATTGTTTCGGTTCGCAAATCGGGAGATAATTGGTTTATTGGAGCTATGACAAACTCCGAAGCCAGAGAATTAGAATTAAAACTCGATTTTTTGGGAGAAGGCAAATATACAATGACTTCGTTCTCTGATGCCCCCGATGCAAATATCAATGCTGAAAAATTGGTACAGGCAACTCAAGATACCGATAAAAATGCTGTTTATAAAATCAAAATGGCTCCTGGGGGTGGATTTGCGGCCTATATAAAGCCCATTAAAAAATGATAAAGAAAAAATTAAGCCTGCCTCGATTTAAAATTTTGGCAGGCTTATTTAATTATCCATCAAAATGAAATTTGGTTTTCTAATTATGCTCACTACTTAAGCTTGGATGTCTCAAATTTAGGATATCCAACAACAAGCGAATCGTTCACAAAACTTAAAAAACGTAATTTATAATATTGTTCCTCGTTATCCTTAATCACATAAGAATAGTTTTTGCGAACATTATAAGTGGCTGAATTCGCCGACTGATTTACTTCAACCGATTTCCAGTTATAACCAATATAGTCCTGAATTGAGCTAAAAGAATAACTTCCTATGGTTAAATCTGTGATGCTCGAATAGCTGTTTACCGTGTCCAAAACGGCTTCTACTTTAAAAGGATTAATATATATTCCC
>JAIFLU010000254.1 GCA_020048915.1 Bacteroidota bacterium
CATAGCTATTGTTTCTATGGGTTACAAATATATGTAAAAGAACTTATTAAAAATTTAATCTATATAATGTCTAATGGGAACAGATTTAATCAAGCGTATAATTTTAATGAAGTGTTCGGTATTTGTCATGTTAATACTGGTTTCGTTTTCAGTTTCGGGTAAAGAGTACTTTGTTGGTTTGAATGGAAACGACAACAATGCAGGAGCCAAGGATTCACCTTTCGCAAGTATTTACAAGGCTTCAGATATGGCAATGCCAGGCGATACTGTCACTATTCTGGATGGAGAATATAAGCTAACCCGGCAGTTCAAACCTTTGCGTTCGGGCAATCCGGCGAAATGGATTTTATACCGCTCTGCTCCGGGGCAATTGGCGGTTTTCGACGGTAGTCTTATAAAATATGTAGCCAAACAAAACGATTCTGTAAAATTCAGTCGGCTGACAGAAGGAATTTTTCAGATTGAAAAAGTAAACTACCTTCGATTTGAAAACATAAAAGTTCAGAACTCCGATGCGGCAGGTTTTATACTCCGTGGACCTGAATGTAAAAAGATAGAATTAACAGGCTGTAAGGCTCATCAGACTCATAATTCTGGCATTGGTTTATGGTATTGCGACTCGGTACTTGTCCAAAATTGTGAAATTACGGTTGCAAATGATAACGACAGCAGATATTACAATCCCGGCCAGCAACGAAGAGGAGAAGCTCCTCACGAAGCGCTTTCCATTTGTGGGGCGCATTACTTTGAAGTCAGAAATAATCATGTTCACCACTGTTATAAAGAAGGCATAGATTGCAAGGAAGTCAGCAAACACGGTATGATCCACAATAACATGGTGCACGACTTGCCCCGGCAGGCATATTATGCCGATGCCTGGTTCGGAATGCTGGAAGATGTCGAGTTTCATTCAAATACTGCTTACAATTGCATGTGGGGTTTTGCCATAAGTGTGGAAGGCAAAGGGTCGGAATTACAAAACATACGGATTCATCACAACCTCATTTATTATATGAAAGGAGCAGGAGTGCTTTTTGGGATGTGGGGAGAAAATCTGCTGCGAACCGATATTCACATTTATAACAATACTTTTTACCATTGCGGTTCTCCTCAGGTATTCAGTGGAGGTGTGGGTTCAATTAATATCCTTTCGCAGAATTTTCGTGATGTTTTCATCTATCGCAACATTTGCGATAAAGGCTGGGATTACGAAATGGGCTTTACATTTGAACCAGTGGAGGTTAAAAAAGCATTATCAGATCGGAATTTTGTTGCTGCCGAAAATCTGTTTGAAGGTGCAAAGAACCGACCCAGCCGAAAAGGTCAATTTGATGTGATGGTTTACGAATATTTACCGCCGGATAACCAGATTGGCGCACCCATGTACCGCGACGAACTGAAGTTTGATTTTGTTCCCGAGAAAATTCCAGCCGTAAAGTTGTCCGGTAGAAAGTGGAAATATGCTCCATCACCCTGGTATGGGGCATTTAAACCTTTAGAACTTTAATGAAAGACCAAAATGCATAAACGGTTAAAAAGCAGCATGAACAATAATAATCTTACCTTAATTGAAGGTACTTCCACCGGAGTTTTTAAAGTAATCGCAGAAATTTAACAAACATGGAAAAAGCATTCAGAATAGCAGTGATTTTTGGGTTATTGATCGGGAGTATTTCCGTAAAGGCCCAGCTTACCGATGAGATCCATCCCGATTTAACGAATAAAAAATGGACGGCTCAATGGATCAAACACCCGGCAACAAATGAGCAATACGGAGTATATCATTTTCGTAAATCGTTCGATTTAGAGAATATTCCTGTAAAGTTTATCATTCATATCTCGGCCGACAACCGCTATTGGCTGTATGTAAACGGAAAACGCATCTGTATGGGTCCGGCAAAAGGCGACTTGGCACATTGGCGCTTCGAGAGCCTGGATATTGCTCCTTATCTTCAAAAAGGGAAAAATATTGTTGCCGTTACGGTGCACAACCAGGGCGATTACCGTGCGACCTGGCAAGTTACCGGAGGAACAGGGCTGGTAATCCAGGGAAATACAGCCACTGAAGCGGCAGTTAATACCAATACCAGCTGGAAAGTAATGGAAAATACAGCCTATTCTCCATTGTTCGAAATTCATAAGTTTGTAGGTGCCCGCGAGAGTTTTCTGGCAGCCCGTTATCCATTCAACTGGGAAAAACCGGATGCCGACGAAAAGCTTTTTACACAGGCAGTTTTTTCCGAAGAAGCAATTCCTTCGGGAGTGAACGGGACTTCTCCCCGCAGGTTGGTTCAACGGAATATACCGCTCCCGGAGGAAACTCCCCAGCGGTTTGGGGCGGTGCGAAAGATGGAAAATCTTCCATTTTCCGATGGTTTTATTAAAGGGAAGGAACAATTAGAGATCCAGCCCTGGGGTGAGACGACCATTTTACTCGACCAGCAGTATCTTACCACTGCTTATCCCGAACTCTGTTTCAGCGGCGGAAAAGGTGCCAAAATAACCATTACTTATTCTGAAGCACTTTTCAGCGGATATAATAACTACAAAGGCAACCGGAACGATGTGGAGGGAAAGAAAATTGATGGCATTTATGATGTTATCTACCCGAATGGAGATTCCGACATTGTTTTCCGTCCGCTCTTTTACCGCACTTTCAGGTATGTGGAACTTAAAATTCAGAATTATACCGATCCGCTAATCATCCACGATTTCAGCTCAAACTTTACAGGATATCCTTTCAAAGAGAATGCATTTTTTAAAAGCGACGATGCCAGTCTGGCCAAAATTTGGGAGACCGGATGGCGTACGGCCCGCCTGTGCGCTTTTGACACCTATATGGATTGCCCCTATTATGAACAGCTGCAATACGTAGGCGACACGCGCATCCAGGCACTTATTTCGCTTTATGTGTCGGGCGACGACCGTCTGATGAAAAATGCCATCAATCAATTTGCTGATTCACGTATTTCCGAAGGACTGACCCAAAGCCGATACCCAAACATCCACCGGCAAATAATTCCACCTTTTTCGCTCTTCTGGACCATGATGGTACACGATTTCTGGATGCACCGACAGGATGATGCCTTTGTAAAACAATACCTGAAAGGCATGTTGGATGTGCTGGATTGGCATAAAAAAAGAATCGACCCTAAAACCGGAATGCTTGGTGCACTGCCTTACTGGAATTTTGTCGACTGGCCAAAGGAATGGCCGTGGGTAGGTTACGACGAGGACAGCGGACTTCCGAAAGGTTCCCGCAACGGAAACTCTGCTATTCATACCCTTCAGTTTGCTTATGCAACCGACAAGGTAATTGAGATTTTCAATGCTTTCGGAATGAAAAAGGAAGCAGCGGAATACAAAAAAGTTTCAGCGTCTCTCAAACAAAGCACATTTCGCATGTGCTGGGATAGCAATAAAAAAATGATGGCAAATATGCCTGATAAATCTGAATTCAGTCAGCATGCCAATGTGCTGTCCGTGCTAACGAATGCCGTGCCGAAAGTGAATGTGGAAGACCTGATGCTTCGCACAGTATCCGATACTAACATCATTCAATGTACTTTTTATTACAGGTTTTACCTGAACCAGGCTATGAAAAAAGCAGGACTGGGAGAAAAGTATATCGAAATGCTCAGGCCCTGGAGAGGAATGATCGCGATGGGACTTACCACTTTTGCCGAAACTCCGGAGCCCACCCGCTCCGATTGTCATGCCTGGAGCGCCAGCCCGAATTACGACCTGCTTGCAACGGTGCTTGGTGTAGAACCAGGAAGTCCTGGTTTTAAGTCGGTTACCATCAATCCTCATTTGGGAGAACTCAAATTTGCTGAAGGCCAGGTACCCTGTCCTCAGGGAACGATAAAGGTAAAATTAAAAAAACTTGCAGGTGGAGGTATGGAAGCAGAAGTGGACTTACCGGGAACCCTTGCCGGAAACTTTCTCCTGAATGGAAAAAAAATTAAGCTGAAACCAGGTAAACAAGTGATTAGCATTTAGTACATAGGAATATCTAAATCCATTCTTCCTCCCCTCTCCTGAAGGAGAGGGGTCGGGGGTGAGGTAGTTAAATATCAAACTAATAACGAATAAATCATACAAAATGAATATCAAACGCATCCTCTGTCTCTATGTCTTCTTCACCGGGTTGACCCTGGTGGTAACCGGTCAGGATTTTATACTTCCGCTATATAGCGGCGAAATTCCCAATTCCAAAAAAACAGGTACTCCCGAAAAGATCGAAAAGAAAGATATTATAGTGGTTTCCAATGTTCAGGAACCTAATATTGCGGTGTACCTGCCTTCGAAGCGTTTTGCAACAGGCCAGGCTGTAGTGATTTGTCCAGGTGGCGGATACTGGGTACAGGCATACGACCTGGAAGGTACCGACATTGCCCGTTACCTGAACTCCATAGGTGTTGCCGGTATTGTGCTGAAATCTCGCCTGCCAACCGCCGGCAATACTGTTGAGCCGCACAAAGCTCCGCTCATGGATGCTCAACGTGCTATGCGCTTAGTGCGGGCAAATTCCGCTAATTGGAACATCAATACCGCCAAAATCGGAGTCATGGGATTCTCAGCAGGTGGCCACCTGGCTTCTACCCTCGGCACCCATTTCGATTATGGCAATAAGTCGGCCAGCGATACCGTGGAACGTTTCAGTTGCCGACCCGATTTTATGGTGCTGATGTACCCGGTAATTTCGTTTACATCTCCATTGATGCATCCAGGCTCCAAAGATGCTCTGCTAGGCAAAAGCGTCGATCCCAAACTTGCCGAATATTACTCCAACGAGCTTCAGGTGCAGGACGACACGCCTCCTGCCTTTTTTGTGCACGCCGACGACGACAAGGGTGTACCAGTTGAGAACACCTTACTGATGTACCAGGCCATGAGAAAGAAGAAAATCTCTGCCGAGCTGCACATTCTTTCCGAAGGAGACCATGGTTTCGGGTTGGGAGTCAATAACGACCATATTGCATCGTGGTCGGAAAACTTCCGGTTATGGTTGAACTGGCAAAATAAAAAAAAATAATATAGTTAAGCAGCTACTGCTGAACTTCCCATGCTGCGCAGGCTGCTCCATAGTTTTAATCTGTTCAAATAAGAAATGTTATGAAGCAAAAACTTTTAGTATTACTGACCCTTGTGCTTTTCAGCACCAGAATTCCGGCTCAGACTGGTTTTTCGATGGATGCTGGTTTATATGCAACGTTGTTGAACGATCTAAAGAAAAACCTTTACACTAACAGTCGTGTGGAGAAAGTGACACTTGACGGAAAAGAGCGGCTGATGTTCGTAGAATGGGTACGCGACCATATTCACACTATGAAAGCCTATAAATACTGGGAAAAAGATATGGCCAGCTACATTGCCTTTTTTATGGAGCATCAGACAGAAAAAGGAATGTATTTCGATTATTGGGATTCGTATAAGGACAAAAACGTAGGTCAGTTGTTCTTCACCAACTGTTTCGACCGCCAGTTTTACTTTGTGGATGTAAACCAGCAGAATTTCTTCTTCCGCATGCCCATGGAAGCCGATCTGGAATATCTGATGGTGGAAGGAGTTTACAATAACTGGCAAACTACCGGCGATATCGAATATGTTAAAAAATGGATGCCCACGTTAATCAAAGGGATGAAGTACCTAATGAACGATCCTCTCCGGTGGTCGGGCAGGAACCTTTTGGTAAAACGCCCATACACCATCGATACATGGGACTTCACATCGCAGCACGACAGCCTGAAAAGTGTGGACAAGCTACTGGGACACATTGATAATACCGAAAAAACACCAAAAGGAATTATGCATGGCGATAACAGTGGAATGTTTATGGCCAGCAAAATGCTTTCGGAACTATACAATGCACTTGGAGAAGCCAATGCTTCTAAGGAATGGGACATCCAAGCTGAGCTATTCCGGCATCGATTAAACACCCTCTGCTGGAACGGGAAACATTATGCCCATTTTATACCTGAAGAGCCGGTTCCTGCTCATATTCAAACTGACCCGATTAACTCCGTAGGTTTATCCAATACCTATTCCATTAATCGCGGTGCAGCCACACACGAAATGGCCGCATCCATCATCAAAACTTACCAGGAGATAGGCGAAAAAACAAAGAACGAATCGCTTGCCCCCTGGTTTGGAATTTATCCATTCATCCCGCCCCATTTTGGAAACTACAAAATAGGAGAATACATGAACGGCGCCATTTTACCATTAGTCGGCGGAGAGCTTACCAAAGCAGCTTTTCAGAACGGGTACGAAAAATATGCAGTGGAACAACTGAAGATACTGGATGTATTGCTGAGCAAAACCAACCGTAAACTCCATGGATGTATTAACGGAGATGGTACAGCCCAGGCTGAAGCCATTCCTGACGAGTGGGGACAGGCTGCTTTTGTTAGCGCATTAGTGGAAGGTTTAGCAGGAGTGGTAGATAAAAACATTCTCTTTAGAGAGGTGGAGATTTCCCCGCGCTGGTATTTTGCAGGAGTTGAAAAAACAAAGGTAGATGTTGGCTATGGAAACGATGGCAATCAGGTGAGTTACACATATAGCTTTAACTCTCAAAAAAATATATTGAATATAACACTTTCGGGGCAATTTGAAAAATGGGTACTCCGGGCTCCCTTACCTGATGGCAAAACCAATGCCTCTGCCACTTTTAACGGGGAAAACGCCCAAACTCATATCGAAAAAATTAACCAATCGGCTTATGTTATATTAAAGGGCAATGCTCCAGGGAAGATTGAATTCCGGTTTTTTTAATGAAGGGCCATCAAATAAAGATAACATACCTGTGATCAGGAGTAACAAGACGAAATGATAAATAATGATTTTGATTAATTCATAATGTTAAAAGAGAATAAAATGAATAAATATCTTGCGCTTGTTTTTATTCTACTGATGTCGCTGACTGTATCAGCACAGCGACAAATCCTGAGCCTGAATGGCATTTGGGATATTGAAGAAAGTGTAACAGATGTAAAAGTACCGGTAAAATTCAAACATAAGGTGGAAGTACCGGGCATGGTGAACATGGCAAAGCCTGCTTTCAGTAAAGTCGATAAATTTTATAGCCGGGAGTATTATGGAAACTACTGGGCAAAACCCATGTTGCATAACCTCGGTACATTAGGCGATACCATGCGGATAGGTTATAGTTTTCAGGATCGGAACTATTTTTGGTTGCGTAAGTCGTTTGAGACTAAACCAGGTTTCGAACTGGTAATCCTAAAAATTAATAAAGCGCAGTTTGGAACCTCTGTATGGGTAAATGGCAGAAAGGCCGGAGAAAGTACTGACTGTTTTGCAGCCCAGTTTTACAACATATCCTCATTTCTGAAAAAGAAAAGTATAAACGAAGTCATTATAAGAATTGGAGCTCATCCTGGTGTACTCCCGGCTTCTGTTCCTGCCGGCAACGACTTTGAAAAACGCCACTGGACACCAGGTATCTACGACGATGTTTCGGTTATTTTCTCCAATTATCCTTATATAGAAACTATTCAAGTAGCACCCGATATTCATAAAAACGAAATTACCGTTCAGTCCAATATTTGGGTTAAACCCGGTGTCGAAACCATTACCATTACCGGAAAAGTAAACGAATGGAAAAGCGGCAAGGAAGTTTCATCTGTTGAAAAGAGTTTTTCGGTAAGTGGCAAAAGTGAGCAAATGGTCACTTTTACCATTCCGGTGAACAATGCGCAGCTATGGTCACCCGAGAGTCCCTTTTTATACTCCCTGAACCTTTCCACCAGCAACGATAATATGAAAGTACGTTTCGGAATGCGCGAATTCAGGTTCGATACCCCCACCAAACGTGCATACCTGAACGATAAAATTCTTTTTTTGCGTGGTTCAAACATTACACTTCACCGTTTTTTCGACGATTCGCTCTGCCGCAACAACCCTTGGGACGAAAAATGGGTACGCCAACTGCTTACCGAACTGCCAAAGAAATACCATTGGAACAGCTTCCGCTTCTGTATTGGTCCCGTTCCCGAGAAATGGTGGGACATTGCCGATGAAGCCGGTTTGATTATCCAGAATGAATATTTTCTGTGGAGCTACCGCCCCTACTGGGATAAAGAACTTTTAAAGAATCAACTCGGAAACTGGATGCGGGATACATGGAATCACCCATCCATGGCCTGGTGGGACATTAACAACGAAACACATGAACCTGCCGACCAACCCCTCACCAAACTTATTCGTGAGCTTAGGCCGCTCGACCTTTCTGGCCGTGCCTGGGACAATGGTTACAACCTCCCCGATGGCGACAACGACCCGGTTGAAGACCATAACTATAAGTTTTACGCTGGTGGTTATGGAGGTAATCTGTGGACATTGCAAAAAATGCACGATGGAATGGCCGAAAAAACAACCAATGCTCCGCACCCTTCTGCTCATGCCTGTGTCCTGAACGAATATGGCTGGCTGTGGCTTAAGCGCGATGGCAATCCTACGTTGCTTACTCAAATGGTGTACGATTCTATTGCACCAGGTATTTCCGGAAACGAACGACAAGAGCTCTATGCTTATAGAATTGCTGCTGAAACCGAATATTTCCGCGCCCACCGCAATTATGCCGGCATAATGCATTTCGATTATCTTACAGGTGATTTTCCGGGGGCTATTACCGGTGATATCTTTAAAAACCCCGAAACACTAGAACCTGTGAAAGCTTACGATGAATACTTCAGCGAAATATTCAAACCTCTGGGCGTGTACGTAAACTATTTTCCCTCCGAAGTAAAAACAGGTACAGATGTTTCAATACCGGTAATGCTTGTAAATGACGAAGACCAGGCAATTTCGGGAACCATTGAAATGAGCCTGCAAGACACTGATCATAATGAAATAAAATCGGGCAGCGTTGCTTTCTCAATATCGGGATTAGGCCAACGCACTGTTAAATTAAGCCTGAAAACACCTGACAAAAAAGGCAAATACTTTTTGTTAACTTCTGCCCTCCATTCAGGAGGAAAGAAAACTCTTTGCCGGAGGATTATCACGGTGGGCGAATAATAAAACCGAAATAGAATCTACTGGCCATGAATACTTTATTACGTCACCTGTAATCTTTCTTTTTATGAATTTACTGTTTATTTTCTTACAATTTAATAGCCAGCGCTCTATTCTAAAGTGCATTACAGACATCAACAATGCATTTTTGGACAACGGCTATTAACAAACTTAAAAATATGAGTCCACTCCGAAAAGTCCTATTACCCGAAGATCCCTTAAAGAAGACTTTTGCAAATTATTGATTTTAGCTTTTAGGAGAAAACTCGAATATAAATTTCAAAAAAATGAACATATGAGAAAACAGATTTTCCTGCTCGGCCTCACTTTAATTTTTTTGTATAGTTGTTCTTCCAGGCAACAGGTATTAACAGAAGTTATCAACTCCCCCTGGCAGTTTCGCAAGGCCGGTGATACAACCTGGTTACCGGCTAAAGTTCCCGGTTGCGTGCATACCGATTTGCTTGCAAACAATAAAATACCCGACCCCTCTTTTAGGAAAAACGAACAGGCCGTAAAATGGATTGAAAATGCCGATTGGGAATATTCTACCCGGTTTACCATATCCGGCGAAATAGCTTCATATCCAAACATAGACATGGTGTTTGATGGTCTCGACACCTATGCCGATGTTTATCTGAACGATTCGCTGGTATTAAAAGCTGATAATATGTTTTTGGGATGGACCATCGAAGCTAAAAAATTCCTGAAAAAAGACGAAAACACTTTGCGTATTTATTTCCACTCTGCTGTAAAAGTGGGCATGGAAAAACTTAAGAAAGTACCTTACCTGATTATGGCCGCCAACGAAATAGCACCGGAAAATGAGCGCACCAACGTGTTTACCCGAAAGGCTCCTTTCCATTATGGCTGGGACTGGGGCCCACGCCTGGTTACGTGTGGTGTTTGGAAACCAGTGAAGATACAGGCATGGAGCAATACAAAAATGAAAGACCTCTATATAAAACCATTAAATGTTTCTTCCGAAAAAGCTTCCTACAGTGTTTCAGCAGAGATAGAGGCTACCGAAAATATCAATGTCACTCTCGAAATATGGATCGATAACAAAAAAATGGCCTCGTTGGATGTGGATCTTCAATCAGGAATGAATAATCCCAACATCGAATTTTCGTTGGATAAGCCCGAATTATGGTGGACCAATGGCTTGGGGGGACAAAAATTATATCAGCTGGAACTGAAGCTTATAAATGGAAATAAAACCCTGCAAACCCTTACACATCGCCTGGGAGTAAGAACGCTCGAACTGTCCCGTGAAAAAGATTCTACCGGCACCTCTTTCACCTTTAAGTTAAACGGAGTTCCTGTGTTCATGAAAGGGGCAAATTACATTCCTTCCGATATTTTTACCACGCGCAACACGGTGGCAAATTATAAACGTGTTGTGCAGGATGCTGTGGATGCCAATATGAATATGATCCGAATTTGGGGTGGAGCTATCTATGAAAACAATGAACTGTATGACCTCCTCGACAAAAACGGCATATTGGCATGGAACGATTTTATGTTTGCATGCAACATGCAGCCCAACGACTCACTGCATCTCGAAAATATCCGCAAAGAAGCTGAATACAATGTAAAACGGTTGCGTAACCATGCTTCCATAGCCCTTTGGTGTGGCAACAACGAAAATTTACGAGCCTGGAACGACTGGGGATGGCCGGCTAAGGTTAAACCCGGTCAGGCCGATACGCTCTGGAATGTTTATAAGAGAATTTTTTACAACATCCTGCCCGAGGTGGTTAAAGAAAATCATCCCGAAATAACCTAT
Organism: Bacteroidota bacterium; assembly: GCA_020048915.1. Classification (GTDB taxonomy): domain Bacteria; phylum Bacteroidota; class Bacteroidia; order Bacteroidales; family JAAUTT01; genus JAAUTT01. Next base: position 10,832 of record JAIFLU010000254.1, read on the forward strand.
TGGCCTTCGTCGCCACAGGGCGAAAACAACACGCCTTCTAACCCTTCATCGGGCGATGAACACGACTGGCGCATCTGGTTCGGCGATGTTCCATTCTCAACCTATGCCGAAAACACTTGCCGTTTCATCAGTGAGTACGGCCTGCAATCATTCCCCGAAATGAAAACCATAAGAGCCTTTGCCAACGACAGCGATATGGCATACCGCTCGTCAATCATGGAACATCGCCAACGCAGTCTTATGCCCTGGATTGGCCTGGGGTTTAATGGCAACGAAATGATAAATACTTACATAAAAAGATATTACAAAACGCCAAAGGATTTTGAATCGTTTGTTTATCTGAGCCAGGTAATGCAAGCTGAAGGAGTAAAGTTCGCCATTGAAGCTCACCGCCGGCAAATGCCTCATTGCATGGGTTCGCTCTATTGGCAGATAAACGATTGCTGGCCTACCATGTCGTGGTCCAGTGTCGATTATTTTGGCAGGTGGAAGGCATTGCATTATTTTGTACGCGAAGCTTTTAAACCGGTATTGCCTGTTATTTTCCTTGATGGCACAGACATTAAAGTAGCCATCGCCAACGATAAACTGGAAGCCGAAGAACATCAACTGGAGGCCACTTTGTACGATTTCAGCGGAAAAAAACTTTGGCAACAAAACAAAAAGATCTTTTTGGCCGCAAATACCAGTCAGGTTTACTTGTCGGTACCCGAAAAAGAACTTGCAGCCAAAGGAAATGGTATTAAAATGGTGCTTGAAGTTAAAGTAAAAAAAGGTCAGGACAACGTAGCCGAAAACCTGTTCTACTTTCGTGAAATTAAGGCGCTATCGTTGGAAAAACCTGAAATTGTGAAAACTATCGAAAAAATTAGTGAGAAAGAATATTCGATTACACTTGTAACCAATACGCTGGCTAAAAATGTTTTCCTGAGTACAACTTCCGAAGGCCGCTTTAGCAATAATTTTTTTGATATGCTTCCGGGTAAAGCTTACATCATCAGCTATGCAGGTAAGCTGGAAGGCGAAGTTGGAATTAAATCGGTAAGCAACAGTTATTGAATTATAAAAATTAACAGAACTCATGTTTAACTACCTCATAATACTATGGCTATGATGAGAAAACTTATAATTATTTCAATCCTTTTTTATGCTGTCAGTGTAACCGCTCAGGTTACCACCTGGCAAGCCCCGGAAGGATTTGCTTCCGACAAATACTACACTGTTAAGGTAAACGGAGTTAACGTGCCTGTTTACGACACACCCATTGCCTCCTATGCTATATTCGATTTTACCGGGCCGGTAACCGTTGATGTAAAAACCATGTTCGATGTTCGCTGGGTCGACATACGCCCCCTCAAATCGGTTCTGAAGCCAGAGTATACAGGTGATAATACTTTTCAATTTACCATGAATAAACCCGAAAATATCAGTCTGGAACTGAATGGGCGTATTCGTCAGCAGCCATTATTTATTTTCTCGGGCAAGCCGGAAGTAGAAAAACCTTCCAAAAACGATCCCAACGTAGTTTACTTCGAAGGTGGGAAACTCTATAAAGACGTGAAACTTGAGCTGAAAGATAACCAGACAGTGTACATCGAAGGCGGTGCCGTTGTTCAGGGTTACATTTTTGCAGCAGGTAAGAAAAACATTAAAATATTGGGACGTGGAATCCTCGATGGATCTTTCAACAAAACAACCGAAGGGAATAACAACCGCTTTATACATCTCGAAAACTGCGAGAATGTGGATATAAGGGATATCATTCTTCATAACGGCACCACCTGGCAGGTCGCCCTGTTCCATTGCAATAAAGCTGAAATAAACGGCATCCGGATTGTTAGCGAAAGTGCCAGCGATGACGGACTGGATATCTTCCGGTGCACCAATGTGGTGGTTGATGGCGTTTTTGCCCATACCAAGGACGATTGCGTGGCCATTAAATCAGGCGGAAAATACCCTGCCGAGCATCCTACGGACAATATTCTGGTAAAAAACTGTGTGTTCTGGAATTCCATCTGGGGCAATGCCATCGAAATTGGTTTCGAACTCTATTCCAACGAAGTAAAAAATATCCGATTCGAAAACATCGATATTCTCCATGTGGAGGACGGTGCCGCCATGAGCATTCATAATGCCGGTCAGGCGCATGTTCACAATGTAGTTTTCGAAAATATCCGAGTGGAAGATTGCCGCCAGAAACTTTTCGATGTGGCTATTTTCTTTTCGCAATGGGGCCCCGATGGCATCCGAGATCCCGAATTCATTAAAAACAACTACCTGCATGGAGCGTGGGACGGCGTACAGAAACCGCCCGCCGGGAAAGAAGCATACCACAGTAAGTTTCGCGGTAAAATAAGCAATATCGTTTTTAAAGACATTCAGGTTGTTGGGGGTTTGATGCCTTTTTCGGTTTTCCATGGGTTCGACAAGGAAAAAAATGTATCTGGAGTTTCCATTGAAAACCTCACTTACATGGGAAAGAAGCTTACCAACACTGAAGTTGCCAAAATACGGCAGCAGAATTCGGAGAAACTTACCATCAAATAGCCATCAAATGAACCATTCATAAAATTATGACACATTCACCGGATATTCTCTGAAATTCACAAACCAGTAAAACAAAAAACATATGAAGATTTTCTATTTAAAACTGTTCACAGCCTTTTTCTTTCTGATAAGCAATGTAACAAAGGCAGAGGTTTATAATATAATTGATTTTGGCGCCAAGGCCGGTGGGATCATCTTAAACACCAAGGCCATTAACGATGCTGTTAACAAATGCTTTGAAAACGGCGGTGGAACAGTGTTGGTGCCTGCCGGAACATTCGTTACCGGTACGATTGTCCTGAAAAGCAATGTGAACCTTCTCCTTGAGGCTGGTGCCGTGCTTTCGGGCAGTGAAAATCTTGAGGATTATAGTACCACTTTCCATAAAAACGGAATAATCTTTTGCGAAGATGCTTACAATGTCTCGATCTCAGGAAAGGGAACCATACAGGCAAACGGAATAAAATTCTATGAAACGGATAAAAACCACATCTATGAAGAGTTCGACAAGAATCGTACCCGACAGAAGCAGAACTACATGCCCGAAGGTACCTTCTTCACCGATGGTCCGCTCAAAAGGAAACCCAAACCCGGAATGACGATTGTATTTTATCATTGCACAAAGGTTTCCATCACGGGAATCACCATTCTTGATACTCCTTCGTGGGCTACCCGCTTCGGGTATTGCGACGATCTTGTCATCGATGGCGTCACTATTCAGAATAACATACTTATTCCAAACAGCGACGGAATCCATTGTACTGCATCCCGAAATATCCGTATCTCCAATTGCAATATTGTTGCCGGTGATGATGCTATTGTGCTCACCGGTTTCCCTAAAGATGAAGAAACACCGGGCTTTAACTCTGCGGAACAGGACAAACACCAATACGGCAATAAAACCATTTATGGCGAGAATATGACCGTGACCAATTGCGTGCTGAAATCGAGCTCATCGGGAATACGGATTGGATACGGTCAGCATCCCATCCGCCGTTGTGTTTTCAGCAACATAATCATATACGACTCGCACCGCGGCATTGGTATTTTTGCCCATGACGACAGCAATATCGAAGACCTGATATTCACCGATATCGTTATCGAAACCAAACTATTGAACGGTCAGTGGTGGGGACACGGTGAACCAATTCACCTCTCTTGTATTTCGAGATTTCCCGGTAGAAAGGCAGGACAGATAAAAAATGTTCAGTTCAACAATATCAATGCTACCGGCGAACAGGGCATCCTGATATTCGGACTTAAAGAAAGCACCCTGGAAAATATCCGGTTTAACAATGTTCAGTTGCACTTGAGAAAGGGGAAGGAAACACTTACCTATGGCGGTAACATCGATCTTCGTCCGGCTTCACCCATCGAAATGCAGATTTTTGAGCACGACATCCCGGGAATTTACGCACAACATGTGAATGGACTCAATATTAAAGAATTCAAACTCACCTGGGAAAATGACTTACCTGCATTCTTTACCCACGGTATAGAGTGCGTGCATGTGAATGATTTGGTAATTGAGGACTTTGCCGGTGGTGCAAATCCAAACTCTTCTGGCAAAAAGGTAAAACTTGAAAATTCAGTTTATAGAAAAGTTAAATAATGAAGAAACTATTATTGACGGCCTTATTTCTGACTATCCTTTTAAATGTAAAAGCACAACTGAACGACTCCTGTTTTTACACACAGGTGGATCTTGCGAATCGCTGGATATGGCGGGGCGTAAGTTATTCCGAAGCACCACTTCTACAACCTTCGCTGGGATATGCCAACGATAAACTGAATATTCTTATCTGGGGATCGTACCCTTTTGAACGTCGCACTTACAGCGAAATCGACTTCACATTGGAATACCAGCTTTTTCCAAAGTTGAAACTCGGCCTAACCGACTTTTTTGGAATTAACGATTCAGCCGGGGCTAAACACGATTTCTTCAACGTGGAAAGAAAAACCACCATGCACATGCTTGATGCATATTTGATCTATGCGCCGTTTAAAAATATACCTGTATCGTTTCTTTACTCGCTTTGGTTCTGGGGTGCCGATCGAAAGGCTATAACGCTGGAACAGAATTATTCATCGTATTTGGAAGTAAAATACGAAAAGGAGTTTAACTTATTCAAAGCCTCCGCTTTTGCCGGAATGACAACCGGAAAAGGATTTTATGCC
>JAIFLU010000030.1 GCA_020048915.1 Bacteroidota bacterium
AAAGAAAAATCTAATGGATTAAGTTTTTTTGCTAATTCTCTAATTAGATATTCACGTTTTCTTCCATCCTTTTGAACTCTGCAAGTAATTCCAATTACATACGGTCTTGGTTTAATAACACCATCGTGTGCTGGATTAATATAACATAACTTGCTTCTAGGAATTCCAATTCCGGATAAAGAAATCATGGTTTCCTTTGACATGCAAATACCCATTTTTGCAGTTGTAAGTTGATTTTTCAATAGATCTATCTTTTCCAACTCATCGATATGGGTTATCATCAAAGTATCTATACCTGAAACTTTGTTACCATATCCTCCATAAATAATATGATGATTTATATCTGCGTTTTCATCAGGAATTTTACTTATATCTACCTCAATTCCAAGTGCAAGCAAATTTTCTTGCATTTTAAGTGCAAATTTTCCTAAAATCCAAGTATTAACGTCCTCATAACATACAATTCTGACTTTCATAAATCTATATCAATTTTGCAATACAACATACACCCCAAGATTCCTCCGAGGGAGAATTTCCAGTTAACCATTCTTCATATTTTATGGATTTCATACCACATTTTTTCAATACATAATCGAGTTCAGATATGCTGAAATAACGCATTCTATGCACTTCGTTAATTGTGTTGTATTTCCCAGTTTTTTTTTCAAAAATATGAAGCTCAAAATTTACATCAACAATATTTTCATTAAAATGATGTATAGGTTCAGTAAATCTCGTAATCTTAATTTCATCATCTTCTAACCGTTTAATCTTTACAGTAGGTTTTTGAGTGAGTACAGCCGGAGTATACCAGAAATCAAAAATAAACAAACCATCAGGTTTCATGTGATTTCTAATATTGAAAAATACTTCTTCTAATAATTCATTTGTTGTTTGATAGCTAATAACATGAAACAAAGAAGTAATAATATCAAATTCTTTTTCAATTTTGAAATTAGATGCATTATCAACCCAAAATTTACAATTTTTGTAGTTTTTAGATTTAGCGATTTCAATCATATTACTTGATAAATCAATACCTGTAACTTGATACCCATTTTCAGCTAGTATCGATGCATGCTTTCCAGTGCCACAACCTACATCTAATAAAAAATTGGAATTATTGGAATTATTTTCAATTAGTCTAAGAATGTACGTAACTTCCTCATTATATTTTTTATCTGTATAAAGAAGGTTATAATATTTAGCATAATGATTAAAAACCATATGTTTTTCTATTGAAAGTTTCTTATTATATCACAAATATTTTGGATGGTTTTTTCTGATAAATTACTTCCAGAAGGCAGATAAAAACCATTTTCAGTTAATATCTTAGTAACTGGATAATTACCAGATATATTACAACCATATTTGGCAAGTGCAGGTTGTTCATTCATTCCCACAAAAAACAATCTTGTATCAATATTGTTACTTTTTAATTTTACTATTAATTGGTCTCTAGTTTTACCATAAGTTTGTGGATTTATTAAAATCCCATTCATCCAATGTACATTTAAAACATCATATCTTGTTTTTTGAAATGAAACACCTGAAACACCTTCTAAATATTTTCTATACAAATTTGCATTCCTAATTCTTAAATCTCTGTATTCGTTTGCTTTTTCAACTTGAGCTAAGCCAATTGCTGAATGAATATTTGAAATTCTATAATTAAAACCAATATCATTATGAATATAATTCCTAGGAGCTTCCAAAGAGAAACATACGTTTTTAAAGTATAAACACTTTTTATACAGAGTTTCGTCATTAGTAACAACCATTCCTCCTTCACCAGTTGTTAAGTTCTTATTAGCAAAAAAACTAAATGCAGTTATATCAGCAAGGTTTCCGGTTTTTTGCCCCTTATATTCAGCTCCATGTGATTCCGCTGCATCCTCAATAATCTTTAAATTATATTTTTTTGCTAATGCCCAAATTTGTTCCATATCGCAAGGATGACCAAATATGGATACAGGCATAATTGCTTTTGTTTTGTCTGAAATCTTTTCTTCAATTTTTTTAACATTAATATTCCAAGTCTCAGAGTCTGCATCAACAAAAACAGGAGTTGCTCCTGTATAACAAACAGCAAAAGCAGAAGCAATCATTGTGAAATTTGGAATGATTACCTCATCTCCTTTTTTAATATCGAGTGCTGAGAGTGCTAAGTGAAGTGCTACTGTTCCATTACAAACTCCGACAGCATATTTCGTTCCACAATAAGAAGCAAAACTCTCTTCAAATGCTTTAACATATTTCCCTGCTGAAGAAATCCATCCGGTCTTAATACAATCATTCACATAATCTAATTCATTTCCATTTAAAAATGGCTCGCAAACAGGAATAAATTCCATACTCTTATTTTTTAATATTAATTTTTGAATCATTGATACCCTCGAAACGAGTTTTATCCATTTCTCCAGCATATGGACCTTGTTTTACTTCAATCATTTCAAGATCATCTAACACTGTAAAACCATGACCTCCCGTCGATAGCAAAATTATGTCGCCACTACTTAATATACTACTTTCTAGATAATTCTTACAATCATCGTAAAAATCAACTCTAAGTTTCCCCTTTTTTATAATTAAAACTTCCTTTGTAAAATGTACTTCCCTCTTTACTGGATTATGAACATGCGGAGGAATTACTTTTCCTATAGGATGTTTCATAAATGCAAGCTGTTGAGAAAAATCATTTGGGGTAAAAAATGATATACCATCCTTTGAATATTCGTTACGAATAATTATGGCTAATATTTCGTCGCCAATTTTAATTTCTTCGACCATAATTGTATTTTAAATTTTTAATTATATCCTTCAAATATAAGAACTCTTCAATTCTAAAGATTGTACCAAAAATAAAATAAAATATAAATCCAATTGCAATTGAAACAAAGATTAATAATTTAGTATTTAAACCGAGAAAAAAATACAAACTATAAACAATAATAATTGACAAAAACAAACTCAGAATAATTTTACCAATATCTAACATGATGATTGAAAAGCTTACTTTCAATATCTTATATCTAATATATAAAGTTGAAATTATAATATTAACACCTGAAGAAACGGATAAGGCTATTGATAATCCAATAAATGATAAATAATTACTTAAAATCACTCCTAAAATTAGGTAAATTAAAATTTCAAGACTTGCAATTAAGGAAATAGCGGAAGTTCTTCCTGAAATATAAAAAACTTTAACCAAAATATTACCAATATTTTGAAAAATAAAAGCACCCATTGAACAAGCCAATGCAATGTAAACACCATCAGTAACAGTACTAGTAAATGCTCCCCTTTCAAAAACAATTTCAATAAAAAAATCTCCGAAAAAGATAAACGCTATGATAATAGGTAGAGATATTGCAATTACAATTCTAATTGATTTAATTAAGAGATTGTTAAAATCTTCTAATTTCCTATCAGACCAATATAATGACAATTTTGTATATATAACTACAGCAATGCCACTTGAAGTTAGAGTAGCTAATATTAATAATATTTGATTACTATATCCCAAAAAAGAAATGCTACCTGAAGATAATTTAGATGCGATCATTCTCTCAAAAATAGTAGTTGATCTAAATAAAAATCCAGTTAAAAATAGTGGTATCACTTTTTTTAGAAAATTTATCAATAAAGGATTTCGATAATCAATACAAAGTCTAATTCTAACATTTTTTAATATGGGTAGTAAAAAAGCAAAAGATATAAAAGACCCAACTAAATATCCTATTGCTAGCCCAAGTATTCCAAATTTTTGACTTAAAAGAGTAACAAATAATAGACTAATTATTGCTCCAATTAAAGGTGAAATAGCTGGTCTTAAAAATTTATGGTTAATTTGATAAAGAGAACTTAATAAATTAGATAAAACGGTAAAAATTATAGAAGGAATTATAATAATTAGAATTTTTGAAGTAAAAATAACTTGCTCATAATTAAATCCTGAAGCACCCTTATGTATAATTTCCTCAGAAAAATAAATGCAAAAAAGAGTAATAATAATTAAAATAATGGCACTTAACCAAAAAACTGAACTTAAAAAATTTATAGCTTCCTTTTCATTATTCTTGCTAACCTCGATGAATTTTGGTAAAAAGATTATTCCAATTGAACCCGTAAACACAGCAGATACATATAGAGGGATATTGACTGCAACAAAATAAGCATCTCTCTCAAACTTTGCTCCAAAATAATAAGCAATAATAAGTTGCGAAATGAAATTAATAGCAATTCCAATTACAGAAAAAAAAGTTATTAATACTGACGATCTTATAAGTCCTCCTCTAGGATTCTTCATAAGAGGATTACCAATAATTTTTTGTTCTGTATCCATTGTCACTCAGGAGTTTTTCTCCTTTGAAATGATGAATATCTGATGCAACCATTTCTTTAACAATATCTTTAACTAAATATTTTGGTTTCCAATTAAGAAGTTGATTAGCTTTAGAAGCATCTCCTAGTAAAAGTTCAACTTCTGTTGGTCTGAAATAATATGGATCAATGGCAACAACTTCCTGCCCAATACAAACAGCAAATTCAGGTTTACTACATTTGGTAACTATGGCTTTTTCATCAATACCATTTCCACAAAATTCAAGCTCAATACCAGCCTCATCGAATGCCATTCTAACAAATTCCCTAACCTCAGTTGTTACACCAGTTGCAATCACAAAATCATCGGCCTTATCATGTTGTAAAATCCGCCACATCGCATCCACATAATCTTTTGCATGACCCCAATCACGCTTTGCTGCCAAATTTCCAAGGTACAATTTCTTTTGCATCCCTAAAGCAATCCTAGCAACAGCTCTTGTAATTTTACGTGTAACAAATGTCTCTCCGCGTATTGGGGACTCATGATTAAAAAGTATTCCATTACTAGCGAAAATATTATATGCTTCTCGATAATTTACAGTAATCCAATAGGCATATTGTTTGGCAACAGCATAAGGGCTTCTAGGATAAAATGGAGTATCTTCATTTTGTGGAACTTCTCTAACTTTTCCATAAAGTTCACTTGTAGAAGCTTGATAGATTTTGACCTTTTCAACTAATTTTAATAAACGTATGGCTTCCAATAAACGTAATGTACCAAGTCCATCAGCATTTCCAGTATATTCAGCGGTTTCAAAGCTCACATGTACATGACTCATGGCTGCTAAGTTATATATTTCATCAGGTTGAATCTCTTGTATTAAACGTATTAAGTTGGTTGAATCTGTTAAATCACCATGATGAAGAAATAGATTAGTTTTTTCCAATAAAGGATCTTTGTAAAGATGATCTATTCTTTCTGTATTAATGAGTGAGCTTCGTCTTTTAACACCATGAACAATATAATCCTTATTAAGAAGTAATTCAGTTAAATAAGCTCCATCTTGCCCAGTAATGCCTGTTATTAAAGCAACTTTTTTCATTTTTATTAATTTAAATTTTAAACTAAATTATAACTTCCCGTCACCCTTTTTTTATCAAGTGGTAAAAGCTTAACTTTCACTAAAGACGGCAATGAATGTGGTATTTCTTCTAAAAAATTTTATCGGTTCAAATTTTCTTTATTATGGTGACTAGATATTCTAAAATAGCTGCTTTCCAAAGACAACATTTTAAACTGGCTAATACATTGATATTTAATAAATATGAGGATATCCGATTTGCATGTATAATGTTTAGGTAAGATTAATTTCTCTTAAATAATCATTAGTTACAGGATAAGGGTAATCCAACATAATATTTACTAATAATAACTAATTTATTCTTCACAAAAGCTAATTAAATTTTTTTAAAAATAATCTTCCAAATGCTGCAGTAATACCCACTAACCCCCCGCAAAAAACCATTCCCAACAAAATCAAACTAGTCCTAGGCTTACTTTTTTGCAATGGTACTTTTGCCGGATCCATCACCTTAAATACCGGCGTTTTCTCCTGTACTTTCATTTTAGCTTGTTCTAATTGCTGGGAAAGGGTATTGTAGACATTGAAAGCAAGACTATATTCAGCCTGCAAGTTCTGTTCAGTTGTGAGGGCTGAGGCTAATATAATGTTTTTATTTTGATCCTTAAATGCAGCCAAAGTACGCTGAGCTTTGATATATTTATGCTCAGCTTCATCATGACGATCTTGCACAAATTTCAAATCGACTTTTGCTTTTTGAGTGCGGTATTCAATAATATACCCTGTAAGGCTCTTTACTACTGAATCTACAAGCTGCGCAGCAACAACAGGGTCTTGCATTTCTACGCTAATAATTAGTGTGCTTGCTGATTCTCCGGGTTTTGCTTTAATGCGTTCTGCAAGAGTTCCAGCTATTCCAGATTGTTCCGGACTCAACTTAAAGGGAATTTTGTTTGAAATTACATTATTCATTTCCACCTGCTTAGGTTTACCTTTTATCCAGCCAATTATTTTGCCAGGCAGACCAATTGTATAGCCTAAAAATATACTTCCAATACCCGATCGGGTATGTCGGCTCAGAAATTCCTCGACTCGTAATGTAGAATCATATTTTGTTTCAGTTACTTTTTGTCCCATTACTCCTAAAAGAAATGGAGTGCTTTTTATAATGCTTGGATAAAGTTCTGGTGTTAAGGCATCTTCTCCACTGCCTGCACCTAAATTTATTCCGGCTAATCCTCCAAATTGTTGTAAAAGACCCGTCATAGCTCCTGAACCAGAACCAGTCTCAACCAATAAAGTAACTTCTGATTTATACTCCTTTGGACTTACTAATGAAATAATCAATCCTACAACAAAAGAGATCCCAACACATATATAAATTATTTTACGACCGTCCCAAATTTTTCGAAATACTTCTATTAAGTCAATTTCGTCCTCTTTGAGCTTGTTTATATCTTCAGTTATTTCACTCATCAATAAAAAAAAATTAATTCTTATTCTGATTAATTAAAATAATAATGGACATGATAGTAGCAGCCATTGTTGCTGTACTTGTTCCAATACTCAAAATTTCTCCGGTAGATAAACCATCTCTTTCCGCCTTTTTTGGTACAATTATCTCTGCCCCGGGTTCTACTTTTGGAAAATTATTAAAGAAAATGAATTTACGTGTACGATCAATGGTTCCATTCGCATAAATAATGTAAGACTTTCCCTTTTTTGCATCCGGAGAAAAGCCCCCTGCACGCGAAATATATTTTCTAAACCCGGAAGTATTGTCGTACCGAACCATAACAGGTGACAAAACTGATCCGGATAATCGAACTGTTTGTAATTCTTTAGGAATTCTTAATATATCGCCTTTTTGCAAAATTAAATCGTAATTCGATTTTGGTTGTAAAATTATTCTATCCAAATTAATACCTATTGCTGATACGGAATCCATCTCCACAATAAACTTAACAGAATCCCTACTCTGAGCTTTAATTGATTCCAAAGCCCTTTGTCTGTCTTTTGCATCTACCGGTAATTTCCGGATTAATTTTGCTCCCTTAGGATAGGCTTCAAATGTTAATCCACCACAACGTTTAATTAAATCGGAGATTCGCTCGCTCTTACTTGAGATACTGTAACTCCCCGGGAAAGCTACTTCACCTTCTACCTTCACCTGTGATTGTATTTCATACCCTGGAGATCGGCGAATAAATACCTGATCGAAAGGTTGAAGCGTAAACCGGGAAGCAGAATCATTCAATTTTAACTCCTGAGAAATAGGAAATTGATAAACCTCTGCAATTTGATTCGAGGAAGTTGTTGCAACATTATTTCGAATCCTTCGTGCAATCTCTAACCTGGCAAACGAGGCAGATTCTAATAAACCCCCTGCCTGAATAATTACATCCTCAATTGAAGTATTATTAACAAATGGATATGTTCCGGGTTTACGAACTTCTCCTTCCACCTGAATGGTAAATTCTTCCCGGATATCAAAAATGGAAGGAACAATCACAACATCCTCCCTTAATAATGAAATATCTTCCTCTCCTTGCATAAATCTTTTCAAATCAACAGGGATTACATCCATAGTGTAATCATCGTTAGTTCGATAAATTACAGCCCGGTTTAAAAATGCATCGCCTCTCAGCCCATCAGCCTTTTTAATTAGTTGTTTTAAGGATAGGCTGTCATTAATAGCAAATTGCCCGGCACGATACACGGCGCCTTTAATTTCAACAATATTTTCGAACCTGTTTAAAATGGAATCAACAATTACTTCATCTCCATTATAAATTTTTAATGTATCGAAATATTCTTTTTGTATATCAATAATTTGATTTTCCTTCCCATTCTTACGAAATACTTTTAAACGGGATGAATATGCCTTACCGGTATACCCTCCGGAAAAATAAATTAAATCGCTTAATGATTCGTTTTTCTTTACTTCATAAATCAAAGGACGTTTTACCTCACCCTTCACTTCCGCTCGAGAACCATATGGTGTAATAAAAATAACATCCTGATCCTGCAAACGAATGTTTTCCTTTTGCTCTCCTTTTAACAGAAAATTATATAAATCGAGTGTATCAATAGTTTTTCCAGCCCGAATAATCCGAATGTCGCGTAATGTCCCATTTAGCGATGGCCCACCGGCGGCATATAATGCATTAAATACAGTGGCTAAGGAAGGTAACGTATATGTACCTGGATTGTATGCCTCCCCAACAATATTAATCTTCATGCTTCGAACAGCACCCAGACTAACCTTTAAATAAGAAGTGGCACCCGAACCAGATAAGCCGGAATAAATTTTACTAAACTCTTTCTTCAATCGTTTTGTAGCTTCTTCAATGGTTAACCCATTTAAATATATGGGGCCTAAATTCCGAACAACAATTGCACCTTCCGGAGTAATAGATTGCTGATATGTTTGTTCAGATGCCCCCCAAATATCAATAATTAATTCATCTCCCGCAGCTAAGACATAATTTTGCGGAGTGGGAATATTAAGACTTGGCTCAAATGACAAAGCTTTATTTTTAAATAACTTAGAGCCAAAAATCATATCTTCGGGCTTGATTTTTTTCACTTTCGCTTCAGGAAAACTAATAGCATCAAATAAATCCTGTTCACCACTTGTCCTTTTTAAGTTTTCCTGCTCCGATTCGTACAATAAATCCTGGTCGGTAACGCCTTTATTGATTTGATCTTTTTTGTCAAGTTCATTTTCAGAAATATACTTCGTTTTTCGGCTCCTGTCCTGGAAAGTTGCCTTTTCAGAAGAACTCCCTCCTTCACTTTTAACTTTTTCAATCCTATATTTCAATTTCTGAAATTCCGAAGAAGACATTCCTTTCGCTAACGCTGCTGCTTGCATTTGATCAATAGAATAGCCACTTTCTTCCATCCGGACAATTAATTGTTTTACCTGATTGTCAGATAACTGATCAACATTTATACTCGTTAAATCAATACTAGATAAATCGGTATTTTGAGCTGATATATTTATTTGAAAAGCGGCAAATAATAAAAAGATAAATAATACCCTGGTTGTTTTCATCATTTAATATTTCATCTAAAATAACATGAAACCCATATTGTAATATTAATTATACAACTCTGTACAATTAAAAACATTTAAGATTCCATCATTTTGGGGTCAGTTTAAAAATAAAGTTGTGCGAAATTAACGATTTGAAATTAAATCCACCAAACATAATTCTTTTTTGCTTTAATATTCCTGTAACAGCAAATAAAAGATGTTTTATATTTGTAACGGACAATGAGGTGTCATATTATAAAAAGCACCAAACTATACTTTTTTTTATTTACTTTGAGGACGGTTGTTTTTTAATAAACATGATTTTTTTAGAATCTCCATAAAACTATTTGGAGAGCAATTATAAAGTACTTTGAATTATCCATATTAAAGCGTAGTAATTATTTTTTGAAATAAATTACGGGTTGTTAGCTCAGTTGGTTTAGAGCATTACCTTGACAGGGTAGGGGTCACTGGTTCGAATCCAGTACAACCCACGTAATTATTAAATTGTTATAAATGTTAATATTACATTTTAATATAGAATAGCCTCAATTGATATTTTCTTTATTTTAGCATTTGGAAACAATAGCATAAAATAAAACTAATAAATTGATGTATGAAAAATCGCCTCCAGGAAATACATGATATTATTGGCAATATACTTCTATATAGCGACGAAAATGCCAAACAATACATTGACCTGCTAAAAGAATCTATCTCTTTAATTGAAGTAATTGATGCTAAACCTAATTCAATGCTTGAGACATGGAAAAATATAGCTTTGGATGAAATTGCCAATGAACTTGCAAATCGTATAAATGATCATTTTTTTACAGCAGATTTAGAACGAAAAAAGAGTGAATTCAAGTTTTCAAAATCTGTTGTTTCCATGTCAATTACCAATATATTAATGAATTACTGATATAAACTTCAGATCTTTAAAACAAATGATACAGGGCAATGATCGGAGTGGATTATATCCTTATGAATTTGTGCATCCATTATCTTATCAAGTAGAGTATTCGTAACAAAATGATAATCGATACGCCATCCAAGATTTTTTTCCCGTGCATTTGCCCGATACGTCCACCACGAATACTGTTCTGGCATTGAATTAATTACCCTAAAAGTATCTACAAACCCAGCTGCTAAAAATTTATCCATCCACATCCTCTCTTCAGGTAAGAAACCCGATGATGTTAAATGACGCTTGGGATGGTTAATATCAATTTCTTTATGAGCAATATTAATATCTCCCGAAATAATAATGTTTGGACGTGTATTTCTCAAATTTTGAATAAAAACAAAAAAATCATTGAGAAACTTCATTTTAAAAGCTTGACGAATTTCTCCAGTAGTTCCCGAAGGAAAATAAACCGATATTAATGTCAAATTACCAAAATCAGCCCGGATTAGACGTCCTTCGGAATCATAATCAGGGAAATCCATTCCAAATTGGACGAAATCGGGTTTTGTCCTTGAAAATAATGCTACACCCGAATACCCTTTTTTCTCAGCAGGATACCAAAAATAGTGATAGCCAAGTTCTTTCAAGACTTCCAAATTAACCTGATCTTCATTAGCCTTTAATTCCTGAATTGAAAGCATATTAGGTTTTTCTGAAACTAACCAATCGAAAAATCCTTTCTTTATTGCCGCCCTTATTCCATTAACATTATAAGAGTAAATCCGATAATCCATAACCTGAATAATTAAAATTTATGATCCTTTGCAATTTGATTCAATTTTTTCAACATCTACCATTTTTAATTACTTTCGCTGTAAACAAATATAATAAATATGCCGATTGAAGAAGGAATTGTTTACAAATCGACCGGAAGTTGGTACGTTGTTAAAACTGCTTCCAATCGGTTTATAGAATGTAAAATAAAAGGGAAGTTACGTATTGAAGGCATAAAAAGTACTAATCCGGTTGCAGCAGGTGATAAGGTAATAATTGAAACTTCATTATCCGATCAAACCGGAGTTATTACAAACATTGTTGATCGTAAAAATTACATTGTCCGTAAATCAATTAATTTATCGAAACAATCTCAAATTCTAGCAGCTAACATCGATCAGGCCTTACTGATGGCCACTCTAGTTTTGCCGGAGACATCCACCGAATTTGTCGACAGGTTTTTGGCGATGGCAGAAGCTTATAATATTCCAGCAATTATACTATTAAATAAATGCGATTTATATACCCAAGAGTTTTCGGAATTATTAAATTTTTGGAAAGAAATTTACAATACAACAAATTATAAATTATTAGAAATATCTGTAGGCTCCGGTATACAAATGGAAGCTGTTAAAAATCTTTTAATTGATAAAGTAACTTTAATAGCAGGAAATTCAGGAGTTGGTAAATCTTCATTAATAAAAAAACTAAGTCCTGAAAGTCAGATCCGGATAGGTGAAATTTCACAGTACCATCATTCGGGGAAACACACAACAACTTTTGCCGAGATGTATGAGCTCCCATTCGGAGGTGCAATTATAGATACTCCAGGAATTAAAGGATTTGGATTATATGACACAGCCAAAACAGAGATTTACCATTTTTTTCCCGAAATATTTAAAGTAGCTGAAAAATGTCAGTTTCATAATTGTTTGCATATTAACGAACCTAAGTGTGCAGTTATAGAAGCAGTTGAAAAACAAACTATCCATTGGAGCCGCTACAAAAGCTACTTAAGTATTTTGGAAGATAGTAAATCGAAGTACCGATAAATTTTAAGAGGGCTTTTTGTATCAATATATTTTTTGAATTGATCAAAAAAACCAGTCAAGAATTTCGATATTATATAATTTTGACTTTAATTTAAGTAATAAACCTATTGAACTTATTTACTGAATGAAAAAGATCTACTTCATTTTCTCCGGAATTGTACTCCTCATTGTTCTGTTAAATTTACTATACTATCTGGATCTTAAAAAACAACAGGTAGTTTTTCAAAAAAAGTATATTACCGAGCAAGGTTCTACCTGTGTTACCAAAATTGAAAATACGGGTATGGAATTAGAGAACGACATTAATTACCTAGTTTTTTCCAATGATATTTCCTCTTTGCTAGAGTCGAACGAAAAAGGGAGTGAATTAATACAAAAATTTGAGGTATTATATTCCAAATACCCTCGTTTGATAACGAATATTTCGCTATATGATTTAAAAAATAATGTATTTAGTTTGTATAGAGATAAAAAAGACATATTTATAAAAGATAGATACACAACACATTCACAAAAGTCTATTTCAGATAAGGAATCCGTATCCTTTGAAAATGAATACTATCATTACTCTTTCCCTATTTTTAAGGACAAACAACTTTATGCAAACCTCGACTTATCAATTGATTATAAACTATATTTGGAATCAGTTTTCCAGAGCTACCAGATTGATGATTTATTATGGCAATGGGTAATAGATAAATCCGGAAAAATTGTTTATACAAATTTAAATGATATTAATTCACAAATTAATAATATAAACGAAGTTAAATCTAATATTAATAAAAATATAGAAGGATTTGTAATCCAGAATATTAAAGTAAATAAGGAATCTCAAACTATTCTTTCCTCATATTTTCCAGTAAAATTTTTAAAAAACGATTTCGGTATTGTCTTTTCGCTAAACATGGACGATATTTTTAATGGGATAAGAAATAAGGCAATTATTATTGTCATATCAAGTATAGTTTTGATAATAATTCTTTTCTTCTTACTAAAGAATACCTTATCTCAAATTGATAAACAAGATAAAAAACGAATAAAGACAGAACAAAATTTAGTGCAGATATTTGATTCAATTCCAATCGGAGTATTAATTCTTACTCCCGATAAAACTATTAAACATATCAACCGTACAGCCTCTGATATGCTATATGGTAAAGATGAAAAAAATATAATTGGGAGAAATGTTGCCGAAACTATCTTACCGAAATATTTCAGCGAAAAAAATAATGGAGATTCTGCATTTGATGCGAATCATTTCTACTATTTCCAGAAAGATGGAAACGATATTGTAATTTATAAAAAAGAAATTCCGTTTAAACTTGATGGAGAAGACCTTATAATAGAGGCTTTTATTGATATTTCTCCTATTGAAAAATCGAGAAAATTAGAAGCTGCTGCCAATCATGCCAAGTCAGATTTTCTAGCTAAAAT
Source organism: Bacteroidota bacterium (assembly GCA_020048915.1). GTDB lineage: Bacteria > Bacteroidota > Bacteroidia > Bacteroidales > JAAUTT01 > JAAUTT01. Next base: position 13,621 of record JAIFLU010000030.1, read on the forward strand.
GAGTCATGAAATCCGCACCCCGTTAAATGGGATCGTAGGAATGGCAGACGCGCTAATGCAGCAAAACTTAACCGTCGAACAACACGATTTTGCTGAAATAATAAAAAAATCATCCGACCTCTTACTAACTATTATAAATGATGTATTAGATTATTCTAAAATCGAGGCCGGCAAAATGGTGTTAGAAGAAATACCTTTTAAAATTTCGGATGAAATTACTTTTGCCCGTGAATTATTCAAACCAATTGCTGATGATAAAAAGATAAAAATCATTTCTCAAATTGCCTCAAATGTTCCAAATAATATTATTGGCGATCCATTTAGGTTGAGACAGGTAATTTCAAATTTATTAAGTAATGCCGTTAAGTTCACTCAGGAAGGAGAAATACTTATAACTGTAGAATTATTAGAAGAATATGGTGGTAACATAACTCTTCTATTTAATGTTGAAGATACAGGAATAGGAATTCCAAAGGAAAAATTGAATTCCATTTTCGCATCTTATACACAGGCAGACGGTTCAACAACCCGTAAATATGGTGGCTCCGGACTTGGAACAACCATTAGTAAACAACTGGTTGAGTTAATGAGTGGAGAAATTTGGGTAGAAAGTCCATCCAGTATCTCAACAAATCCTAACTTTAAAGGGACAAAATTTAGTTTTACCATTGAAGCATATTCTAACGAAAAAATACATAAAAACTATGATTTCAACTATATAAGAACATATGAAGAAATTAATAGTTTAATAATTACAGACAATAGCACCGATGGAGAATCAATCTATAACTACCTTTCTAACTTTGGTACCAACTATGAGGTTTATACCTTTCATAACGAAACTCCGGAATTATTAATAAACAAACTTCTCATTGAATATCAGAAGTTTCAGATGATTTTTATTAAAGATTCTTTAAACATTGATGGATTTAATATTGCAAAAACCTTATTTGAGAAGGGAATTACATATAAACATTTATTTATTATTATCTCAAGCAACGATAATGCTGGTAATTTCATAAAAGCAAAACGTTTGGGTATTGATTATTATCTGATTAAACCTTATGAGTCTTCTGAAGTATTTGATATTATCCAAGATAATTTCACTACACTAAAAAATGATATACGCATAATCCCTAAATTAAATAAGATTAGAAAACAGATTTCCATATTGGTTGCTGAAGACAATTTAATTAATCAAAAAGTTGCTAAAACAATTTTTAAAAACCTGGGTTATGAGATTTTTATTGCAAAAAACGGAGTAGAAGCTGTTGATATGACCATGGAAAATAAGTATGACATTATATTCATGGATATGATGATGCCGGAAAAAGATGGTATACAGGCAACGAAGGATTTACGAAAAAAAGGATATACGGGTCCTATCATTGCAATGACTGCCAATGCAAGTAAAGAAGGTAAAAATAAAGCGATTGCTTTTGGAATGGATGGCTATATTACTAAACCTACTAAAATGGAATCTATTAAGAAGATTTTAATAAAATACTTCTCAGAATCAGTTAGTGAAGCCTAAATTATTTAATGCCAATATTTAGATAACCATATTTATTCCCTTAATATTTAATACAATGCAATCGCACGAAATTGATTACAAAATTATCGGAGACGATATTCAACTTGTAGAAATTGAACTTGACCCTTACGAAACTGTTATTGCCGAGGCCGGTGCAATGTTATATATGGAAGAAGGTATACGGTTTGAAGTGAAGATGGGCGATGGTACTAATCCTAACCAAGGGTTAATGGGTAAAATATTTCAGGCTGGTGCCAGGTTGCTAACTGGCGAAAGTTTGTTTATCACTCATTTTACAAATCAGGGAATGGGTAAACAAAAAGTTGCTTTTTCTGCACCCTATCCAGGAACTGTTATTCCCATTGATTTATCTAAAATTAACAGTCACCTGATTGTACAAAAAGATGGATTTTTATGTGCTGCTTTTGGGACCAAACTTAGTATTCATTTTAACCAAAAACTGGGTACCGGACTATTTGGGGGAGAAGGCTTTATTTTGCAGAAATTAGAAGGTGATGGATTGGCATTTGTTCATGCTGGAGGAACTGTAATTGAACGCCAATTAACCAATCAAACCATTAGAGTAGATACTGGTTGTATTGTCGCTTTTGAGCCGCAGATAAACTTTAGCGTGGAATCTACAGGAAGTCTTAAATCGATGCTTTTTGGCGGAGAAGGATTATTTTTGGCAACCCTGAGTGGAACCGGAAAAATTTGGCTTCAGAGTATGCCGATCAGAAAATTAATTCAAGCTCTTTCACCCGCAGGTAGAAATGAAAATAAAGAAAGTGGCTCTTTACTTGGCGGTTTATTTGAACGATAATATTTATTAAAATCTCTAAAAAGCCGCTGTGCATCATGCACAACGGCTTTTTTTATTATAAAAGATTTCGCTATTTCTCAAATACCTTATCTGCCGCTAACACCAAAAACATCAAATTAGACGACCCTCCCCCCAAAACATATTCAGCTTGCTGCCATAAAAAAGGAAAATCCTTTAATTCCGGGAAATCCGGACGAATCAAAGCTGTTCCGGAAACCACACCACCCGGTATATAGCTATAATCCGCCCGATTATATCCATAAGCAGTAAGCATAGATCTGGAACCAACTCCCGAAGCAAAAGAAGAAGTATTGTCCCCGGGATGACAACCTAAAATAAAATTTAACGCATTCAGCATATATTCTTTAGGGAATATATCCGGAAAAGATGTATGCAAAAAGTATTGCTTTACCCCAAAATCCTGAATATCCCAACCAGCACCCCAAATATGTGGTTTGTAAGGAACTCCATATGGTGTTTCTTTTTGGAGTTCAGTAATTTGTTCAGCGTATTTAGTAATTGCCAATTTTATAGAAGCTTTAAATTTAGAATCAGCTAATTTTGGCATAGCCCTTCCAATAATCCAGCCCAGAGATGAAATGTTATCGAAAATTACTTTCTCATTATTAATAATATAATCACTATATACTAGATTATCCGTTGATATAAACAATTCAATTGCTGCATGAACCTTTTCATTAATACTCCTATTATTAACAGTTGGTGTTATCCTCCATAACTCTTCAGCTATTTTTAAACATTCTAATGAAAGTGAATCGTTAAAACCTTTTAAAGCTCTGGAGGCTAAAGCTAAATGCGAACTTGTGGCCAATTCTCTGCCAGGATTATTTTCGGTAAACACCCATCGATCATCAAAAATGGATGATTCCGACGAAGTTTTTTCTCCATCTTTTAATACAGCATTGAAATGAAGATTATCTGTTTGATTCGAAACATCTCCCATCAAAACATACTGTTCCAAAGTTGGGCAAATAATACCACGATAAAGCCTCCCCAATGTTTTATATCCAGCAACTACCGATAAAGCACCATTTTCAATTTGCTGAAGTAAATCTGCTTTTCCATCTGGTTGATGAATCTCGACCAAGTGTTTTTTATGGTCAATAAGAGTATTATCGTGATTAACCTTAAAAGCTTCATAGGCAAGACTCAAAATATAGGTCTCCCCTGCTTGCGATTCAATACGAAGGTCATCGTCTCCGGCATCGTGCCATCCTCCGATGTTTAAACCGGGAACCTGCTCAAATGGTTTATATTTTGTAAGTGTGGAATTGCCTTGGAGATATCCGTCGAAATGATTAGTATCAATTGGTGCCATTAAGGCATCGTCCATATGACAGAGCCCATGCCAAACCCTATACTTTTCGTTTACGCGCATGTGGCACATTTGAATTGGCAAGAAATATTCAAGTGTAGGCTGCCAAACGTGACGTTTAAACACTTCAGAAGAAATTTGAAAAGGGTTAGTTTTAGTATTTTGATAAACAATAAAGTACATCCCTTCTTCTACAACTTTGCTAAAATCAAACTTATAATATTGATATCGTAAAAATTGCCCCCAGGCGATTGGAACACCCGACAACACCTTGGTATGATCTCCTGTTTCAGAAATCTTATATAAAATAGCCTGAGATGTATTTTTCTCATTTAAATCCGATTCAATTAAAGCTACTTTTTGCTGTTTGGGGTGGTAACCAATTTGCGATACCTGAACAACTGTTTTATATTTCCAGTTTGAAATTGCATTAGGTTTAATAACCCATTGAATAGCACCCTTAGTAGCATTAGCAGGAATCAATGATCTAACAACAAACCACCCATTATTATGCTTATTACGACCGTCTAATAATTGAATATCTCCGGTTTTACTTTCAATAATCATCCTTTGCTCGTCACTCTCTGAAGCAATTATTAGCTTCGGACCTCTTCCATATGCAATTGGTTGAACTTCACCTCTATTATCAATTTGTACAGGTCCATTTGCTTGTCTTGGAAAAATACCGGATTGGTTTCCAATTAACCATGATTTTCCAAATAAAATGGTAGGGAAAAGTTCGAAATTAAAGCCCGCTTTCCCAATCCACTCAGCAGGCAATGCTCTATCTAAATCTACTGATACAACAATAGAATTTCCAACTCCTTTTACTTTAACAGTATAATTAAAATATAAATCGGGGTAATTAATAGGATTAAAGCCCTTTTTGTGACGAGATGAATCTGGAAAAGACAACGTTACACGAATTTCGTTATTTGCTTTATCAACAATTCTGGAATGTTGAATCGGAATTGGCGCCCATTGACCCGGAGTTGGTTCAAGACGAATATCGCCATTGGTTGCCACTCTCACGCCATTTTGGATTATCCCCAATCCTCCCTGATGACCTTCGGGATAAATATCCTGAAAAACCATAATATTTAGTCCAGTCTTTTCAAAATATTCTTTATCATTTAATTTTATCGATTGCTCTTGCCCATTTGAAAATGAAAGGCCAAAAAAAACAATTAGTAAAACAAGCAGGATATTCTTTCTCATAGTTAATTAAGTATTGTAAGCTGTTAATAATTCAAACTTATGGTTTACCCTATTTTTGTCTTTAATTTACTAAACAAATTACCTATCATTTTCGAATAGTAAAATTGAAATTTGGAGTTTGCAAACGATTGCAATATTACGTAACTTAACTTTTAAAACCAAATGGTTTATATCACCATAACCTTTTTGTGGAAAAATCAGGCTTCTAATCTTCGTATTTCAGCTTTAAGAAAAAAAGATCCCCTGCCATTATAAACAACTCATTTGCTATCAGGAAGAAATACTTCTCCAATCATAAAAGTAGAGCACGACCCGGTTATTTTCACCCTTGAACCATTCAACTTACAGATAAGCTGACCTCCCCGGCCGGATAACTGATTTGCAATGAGGTAATCCTTTTTTAAATACTGCGCCCAATAGGCAGCCAAAGTTGTATGTGCAGATCCGGTTACAGGATCTTCATCAATCCCAGATTGAGGGGCAAAAAACCTGGATACAAAATCGACTTCATTACCAGGAGCAGTAACAATGATTCCTCTGGCTTTAATTAGTTTTAAAAGTCGAAAGTCGGGCTGTAAATTTTCTATATCCTTCTGACTTTTATATACCAGTAAATAATCGGATTTACCACGGAATAATAATTTGGGGGTCTGACCCATTGCTATAGTAAGCTCTTCAAAATTAGTTACAGGTTTAATTATATCAATTGGAAAATCAAGCGTTAATTGATTTTCTATTGATGTAACAATTAATACACCACTTCTAGATTGAAATTCTATAGCAAAACCCTGAAAATTCAGATGACGAAAAAGAACATGAGCAGCAGCAAGTGTAGCATGCCCGCATAAATCAACTTCTACCGTTGGCGTAAACCAGCGTATATGAAATCCATTTTTATCATCAACAATAAATGCAGTTTCAGCCAGATTATTTTCAGCAGCAATATTCTGCATCAAACTATCAGTTAGCCAATAATTGAGTATACATACTGCAGCCGGATTGCCCTTAAATACTTGGTCAGAAAAAGCATCTATTTGATAAATTGGGATAACCATTACCTGAGAATATTAATTTAGGTCAATATCTACCATCTTAAAAAGTTTATCAGAACGTCTTATGGCTCTTTCAACAGGAATGGAGAACTTCTCCCCTTTCTTTGTCTCCTCAACGCTTAATAAATCGACACGAATTTCAGAAACGGAAGTCTCAATTATACCAGTAGTTGGACCAGTAATAATAATTTCATCACCAACTTTAAGTGTTCCTGTTTCCATCAAAAACTCACCAACTTTCAGGTTCGAAAAATAGTTCATCCCTTTAGCAACATATATTTTTTTCTTTGATGCTTTAGAACCATAAACTGAACTCCACTCCCCTAATTTACGACCTAAATAATAGCCATCCCAAAAACCACGATTAAAAACGGTTGATAATCTGGCTTTCCAATTTTGAATTTTATTGAGTGAAAATGATTTATCCAAATAAGCTTCCAGCGCTTCACGATAACAATCGGTAACTGTTTTTACATATTCGGCTGGCCTGGCACGACCTTCAATTTTAAAAACAGTTATTCCAGATTCAATAAGTAGATTAAAGAAATCGATAGTACATAAATCTTTAGGTGACATTATATATTGATTATCTACCTCAAGTTCAGCTCCTGTTTCCTTATCAGTAACAATATATGATCGACGGCATAACTGAAGGCATGTTCCTCGGTTGGCCGATTTGTTGTATTCGTGAAGGCTCAAATAGCATTTTCCAGAAACTGCCATGCATAAAGCCCCATGAACAAACATTTCCAAACGAATCAGATTTCCGGCGGGACCAGTTACGTGTTCGTCTATAATTCTTTTTGAGATTGTACTCACCTGATCCATGTTTAACTCACGAGCTAACACAACAACATCGGCAAATTGTGCAAAGAACTTTACCGCTTCAAAATTACTAACATTAAGCTGAGTAGAAATATGTACCTCAATATTTTTAGATCGGGCATATTGAATTGCAGCAATATCAGAGGCAATAACAGCTGATATATTAAACCTCTTTGCCGTATCTATAACTTCCTGCATTAACAAAATATCCTGATCGTACATAACAGCATTTACTGTAATATAGGTTCTGATTCCACCGGCACAGCAAATTTCAGATATTCGTTCCAAATCTGCAAACGTAAAATTTACAGTAGATTGTGACCGCATATTAAGTTTATCAATCCCAAAATAAACAGCATCAGCTTTTGCCTGAATTGCGGCTTGCAACGATTCCCAGGAACCAACAGGAGCCATTATCTCAAATTGTTTTCTATCCATTTAATAAAAATTTACGAAATTAACAGTGAATAAACACCATCGATACCGCCTTAATTAAAACCATTAAATCTAAATCACTTTTTTAAGCACAATACGAAAAGTTGTTCCTTTATCAATTTCTGAATGCAATACATAAATCTTACCGTTATGGTACTTTTCGACAATACGTTTTGCAAGGGAAAGACCCAAACCCCAACCACGAGATTTTGTAGTATAACCAGGTTTAAAAATTGTTTTATGTAGTTTTTTAGGAATCCCTTTACCAGAATCTGTTACATCAATATAAACATCGTTTTTATAATCGCTAACCGAAATACTTAACGATCCTTCTCCCTGCATAGCATCCAAAGCATTTTTAAGTAAATTCTCAATTACCCATTCGAAAAGTGATAAATTAAGCGGGATAATGATGTTGTTATCGGTCATTTGCAAAAGCATTTGAGACCTGTCTGAGCTTCGTTTTCGGATATATTCCATTACATTTTCCAAAAGCAATTTCAAATTCACAGGTCCTAGTTTTGGTAAAGAACCAATTTTAGAAAACCGGTCGGTAATAATTTTGAGACGGGTAACATCCTTTTCCAATTCAGAAATAATAGCTTCATCGTGAATATGATAACGTAATACTTCTACCCAGGCACTTAAAGAAGACGCTGGCGTTCCCAATTGATGTGCCGTTTCTTTAGAAAGACTAACCCAAACCTGATTTTGCTCGGCATGACGCGATGAGCTAAAAGCAAAATAGGCAACCAAAATAAATAAAAGTATAAGCGTAAGTTGAATATACGGGTACCAAAAAAGTTTTGAAAGGAGGGTAGATTCTTTAAAATAAATATAAATTTTTTGACCTTTCCCAAGCAGAATTTCAATTGGAGGGTTTTGCTCCTTCATTATTTTAAGCTGTTTTTCGAGATAACCAGGCTTTGCCATTTTTAAAGAGTCAAGATTCCGACCATTCATTTTACCATCAGTGTCAATTAAAATAACAGGAACTGTAGTGTTATTCTGAATTACTTTCAGGTAAAAACTAAGATCTTGTCCATTGGGCTCAGATTGCGCCAGATATGAAGTAGCTTCTGCCCATAGCTCAACCTTTTTTTTCTCTTCCTCAGCAAGGGTTTTAACAAGGCTATTTGTATAAAATAAAGAACCTATACCGATTGTAATAGCCAATATAAATAAAAGCATTTTCCAACGTTGCTTACTTGCATATATCTCAGTTCCTTCCATAATGGAGATGACTATTTTTCAAATTCAATTTGGTAACCCTCTTCCTCTTCAAATGTTTTTTTCTTTTTCTTCACCGGTTTAGAATCTAAAGGTTTTTTATCAACAGGCTTCTCGTCCCATTCAACATTAAACTTGGTTTGCTTTTTTTTCTGATTAATAGTACTATCCCTACTAAACATTCCAAACTCTTCCTTAAAAATACTCTTGAGTTCGTTTTTCTGTCCTCTCATACTATCTTTAATAATTTCCTTTACCCCCTTAGTATCATAGCTTATGGTGTATTCGTTGTTAAAACCAACAATTAAAAGAGGAATTTTTGTATTTCCCAGGCCATCCTCTTCAACAACCCCAAACTCATTATTCTCCTTTTTATTTTGTCTGGCTTTTCTAGCAAGAACTTCATACAGCAAAACATTAATTCTATAAGTATAATGATTATCAAAATTATGAATTCCATTACCTGAAATATTAAATGCAGAAGACTTAATATCCATTTGAGGAATAATAATTTGCTGATGGCGAATAAAAATTTGGTTTTTAAGCGTCGAAAATTTTATATCGTTTAATTCCGTTAAAGAAATAAATTTAGATAATCCACGAAGCGGTTCAAAATTAAGAAGTTCTCCATTTGATATCTCAATGTTACTTTCAACTAATATTGCTTCCTTATTAATATCCATAGCATTATTCCATTCACAAGACACTAATATATTTCCTGTTAGAGCACCTTTTAAGTGTCGGTCCTGTAAAATAGTCTGTCCAAAATTTCCAAAAGAAGTAAAAAGGTTTTTAATATTAATCCCCTTCAGACTAGCCTGACCCTTAACAACCAAATCTTTGTCATAATCTTGCATAACAGCCCCATTTCCACTAATTCTCCCTTGCATTGTTTCAAATACCGAAGAGTTTAGCGTGTACATCCCAGGTTTATAATTTACCCTGGCAATTACATTACGCGCCTGAAACTTTTTTAAAGTAAACTTTCCAATGCTAACATTCAGCGTAGCTTGCAGATTCTGAGGAAAAAGAACAGATGCATTATATTTATCTGTAGATCGCTTCTTGGGATTCTTTTCGAAATATTTTGATAAATCAAGGTTTTGAGATCTAAGCTCAGCCTCCAGGTTTAAAGAGTTATTTTGATGCAATAAGTAAGGAACAGCATCAACTAATTTACCTCTGATAAAAAAATCGTTATTGTCAATTAATAGGGAAAGATTATCGAATATAAAATCATTTCCAAGGGTAATCTCGGAGTTTATATTACTAAAAGTATAATTTGAATTTTTAATTTTAACCTGCGCTTCTTTTATAACAGTATTTCCAGATATGTTGAATTTTTGAATATTTTCCCGTGAATAACTGGAAGCATTTTTAAAACTAGCGTTGAAATTAATATCTGCATTCAATTTTCCCGAGATTGTTTCAATAGTATCAACCTCAATAAACTTTTGAATTTCAGCTAAATCAATAATAGTTTTAAATTTTATTCCAATTTCAGGTCTTGAAAAATTACTATAACTAAAATTCCCGGAAATAGTTCCTCCGCTTAATCCGCCCGACAAATTTTTAATCGTAAAAACACTTGTTTCAGGTTTATTTCCCTTACCATTTGTATAGTTGCCTGAACATTTAATGTTATGAAGCTTTACCCTACTTTTAGTTTGAATTATGGTTCCTTTATTAATTTCAAAATTAACCTCAACGTGGGGAAAGAAATTGTTATAGGTTCTACCATAAACAATTACATCAAAATCTACTTTCCCTTTACTTTGAAACGATTGGGTGTATTTCAAATAGGTGTCAGGAACCAATTTTTGAATATGGCTAAGATCTCCTGAGGAACTTGCTTTTAAATCTATATTAGCTGTGCTTCCATTATTAAATAGCATCTTTAACTCAACATCCATTCCTTCAAGTTGCAAACTTGAAGTTTCTAATGCGTAAATCTCATTTGTCCGTTGAAGGATTAATTCAGTTTGAACAGCTTTATTTTTATAATATTCTATTTTTTGTACTTGAAAACTATGAGAATATAAATCTCCTGAAATGGTAAACTTTGAAACGCCTTCAGTTAATCGCCCTCTTAAATTAAATTTATTCGCAATACCTTTTAATTCAATCTGATGCTTTAGATCGGTATAAGAATATCGAAAATTCTTTAATCCAAGATTATTAAAATCAATTTTTGAACCGCTTTTTTCCTTTCCATCATTTTTGAAAATATCAAAATTTTGATCCCCCTTTTTATTAATAAGGAGATTAATCTCTCCATTTTCAGCCATAATCCTTTTAATAGCATAATTTTTAAACAATAATTTAAAAATATTCATTTCAACAAAAACCGATTTGGCTTTAATAAGGAGGGGTTGGCCCGTATTACTAGCAGCAAATTGAAAGTCCCTTGGGTTTTTAATTTTTACATCGGTAAAAACAACAGCAGCATTGGGAAACCTGCGGAAGACTGAAAAATCAACTTTTCCAACTGATATTTCAGCATTAATACTGGTATTGATCTGTTCAATTACAAGCTTAGTGATTGAATCCCCAAAAAGCTTTGAAACTATAATCAACAAACTAAAAAAGGTTAAAAGGGATAATCCAGCAATTATAAAACTTTTTTTAAGTCGCGGTGAAAGGGTCATTCCTGCTTATCTTTAAAATAAAAATCTAAGGATGAATTAACGGGAATTTCTTTTGCTGGTTCGCCATATTGAAAATATTTAGCTCCGTTTTTTCCTAATAATTCAGCTTTTGCATTTACATACCGGATTAACGTTCCTTCTCTTAGTCCAATAACTTTCATTTGACGATTAATTTCCAAATATTCTAAAATCCTTGCTTCTCGGGTTTCACCTCCATGATTTTCAATAGTTGCTTCAGTAAAGTGAGGGTTTATCTGAAATGGTATAATATTAAGACAATTAAAACTTTGTGGATAAATAATAGGCATATCGTTGGTAGTACAAATAGTTGGACAAGCTACATTAGAACCAGCGCTCCAACCAATATAAGGAGTCCCCTTTTTAACTTTTTCTCTTATTACTTCCAGCAATTTATACTGGTATAACCAATACAATAAATTATAGGTATTCCCACCACCAATAACAATTACATCTGCTTCCTCAATTGCACCAATTTTATTTTCAAAATGATGAATAGATACAACCTGATGACCTATTTCTTCAAACTGGGTTTTAATTCTTTTTTCATACTCATTGAATGAAATAGTAACCCCTGCAAAAGGGATAAAAATACATTTTTTTAATTTCTCCCCCAGAAATTCTTTAATATAGGGTTTAGGAAAACTAAAATAGGCTTCACCAAAATTAGTGGAATTACTAAACAACAACAAGTTCATAGCAGTATGATTTTTCGTTGTAAAAGTAACAATTTGCTGTTAAAGTTCGGAAATGAAATTTATAGGGTGCTTTTTATTTTAAAATTGGTCTCTATGCGGTTTACAGGTTGCTTTACATAAATATTAGAAAATAAATCAACATTTAAAATAAATCCGGACAAAACACCAGGTGAATTAAGAATAATTTTAACACATTCGGTGGCCATAATATTTCCAGCAAGACAATACATCAGCGATACTGAAACAGCATTGAAAGTTGTATTCGAATGCTGTTCATGAGGATAAAGACATCGATAAGATGGTCCCCCATTAAAGTTAAATACAGACACTTCTCCAGTTACTCCGGTAACATTTCCATATACCCAAGGTTTGTTGAGTTCAATACAAGCATCATTTATAATATAATGAGAAGCATCGGTATTACAGGCATCAATTATTATCGAATTCCCGGATAAAAATTGCTTAATATTTTCTTTATTAAGTTTTAAATTTAAAATCTCGAAATTGATAAAAGGAAATAAATTTAGTAATTGTTGTCTCGAAATAATCGTTTTTAATTTACCTAAATCATTCCCACCATAAAGAGTTTGTAATTGAATATTTTTTTCAGAAACCAACTCATCGTCAATAATAGTAATATTACCAACTCCTGTTGCAGCTAAAAGCTGAAGTACCTGTGAACCAACTCCACCCGCACCAATAACAACAACTTTAGCCTGTTTTATTTTCTCCTGCCCTTTAATGGAAAACTGTGGAAGGTCTATTTGATGCTGAAACCTACGTATTTCGGGAGAGGTTAAAATGTGAGAATCTGTATTTTTATTTTCTATAGACATTGTTATTCGTATTACCAATTAATAAAGGTATTCGGATACTAAAGTAGAAAATACTTATTATAAATAAAAACTTACAATGGGGAATAAAAACGAAACGCCCCGCAATAGATAATCTATGCAGGGCGTTTCTAAAATTTGATTAATTATTAAAAACCATCGAACGAAAGGCCAATCATAAACGGATAAAGTTCCGGACCTTTATTTTTTTCAAATAGCGCAACAGGATAATATACTCCATAAATGCTAAGGTGTTGCAAACCTATTCTTCCGGTAAACCCATAGCGAAAAGTACTTAAATTAAAATCGTTTTTATTCTTATCATCCCGCTTGTCACCATCTTCCTTATACTTAATTTTGGTATGCGATCCAATTTTTAATCCGCCAATAACTCCTCCATTAACAAAAAGTCTGCTGGAACGTCTTTCTCCGGGAAACTGAAATTCAAGAAGTAAGGGAACCGTTAAATAGGTTGTGGTCAATTTACTTTTGTCGAGTTTAAAACCAGGATCTGAAGGGATAATATACCCCGATGCATTTTTAACTATTGTATTATTATTATCAAATGCATAATTGCTAAACTCAAGGCCTAAACCAGTCAATACCCCAAAGTTTCGACCAATTAATCCAAAACTTTGTTGGAACATATTTAAATTTACGTTTATAGATTTATTGGTATTTAATGCCATAAATTCGTCGCTAGCAGGAAGAACTGTAATTTTATCAGCTGCTAAATAAGAGTTTATACCAATTTGAAAGGCATCCCAATGTCCTTTAAATTTTTTACCTGAGTGTTTCTTATCAAAATCGTTCCATGAAAAATCATTTTCTTCCTTATTTTCAGATTCCTCCTTTGCTATTTCAGCTTCTTCTTTGGCCCTTTCCATTTCTACTTCAGCCTTCTCCTTTTCTTCTTCTGCAATTTCCTTTTCTCTTTCAGCTTTATTCCGGTTCATTACTTTAATGTCGGTTTCGCCTTCGTTTTCAATAATGCGTATTTCCTTTTTACCTAGCATTATATTGGTGGTATCAGCATTTTTATTTGTATCAGAAGCTGTACTATCCTGATTTTGGCTATATAGAGATGTGTTAATAACTAATGCCATGATTAAACTAATTGCTGTTTTCATATGTGCAGATTTAAAATTCAACATTTATTTATTGTTTTCAAGAGTGTGACGGGTAGGGATATTAAAAAGTTACAGGTATAAAATAAAAAAGCACCAAAATAATTTGGTGCTCTAATAATCAAACAATTAATTATTATTTTTTAAAGGAATACCCATATATATTATCATTAGTTTCTATAGCCAAAGAAGTAATTTTTCCGTTTTCGTCAGTTGTGCGCACCAAAGCAAATTCGTTTTCCGAGATTTGGTTATAGCCTTTAATTGTAATATCCGCAATATCCCAAAGCGTAATTTGCCTATCTAATCCAATTTTCTTGCGCGTTTTCAAAACATTTGACTTAACCAAAGACTTTACATTACTAACAAAACCATAAGATTCGGTGTCAATATAAAGAGTATTCTTTTCGAGACTAGGTCTTAAAATTGGTTTAATTGTATTCGCATAATTATTCCCGACAGAAGCACATCCTATTGGCATAATTAAAGAACCTGGTTCTGCTTTTGGGAAATCTTCCGCAGGTTTATTATTAGTAACCAAAACTTTTGAAACGGTCTTTAAATCTTTCTTCAATTTATTTTCTGAATTATTATCTATTAAATGCGAGTAAGATTTTTCTGAAGGAATTTCTGGTTGAATAACTTTAGGAGTAGTAACGTCAACAATTGAATTTGTTTGCTCCTGAATAGTATTGTAACGATTATAAATCGATATTATTAGAATTACACCAGCAGCAACAGCTGACCAACGAAGAGCAATAGTTCTATTAAACAATATTATTGGAATTCTTTTCTTGAGTAAAGCTTTTTTCTTAAAAATAATAGTGTTATCGGATTTTAAATACGCATTTCCAAATAATTGAAAATCTTTGAGTTTTTCAGGATTATCCTTTAGAAAAAGATGAAGTTTTTCAGTTTCGTCCTTATCAAGAAGATTCTCATGATATGCAATACAATAGTCGACAAAGGAGATAGAATCTATTTCAGATCGTTTAAAATCCATTTTTTTTAAAGTCTCCTTTTGGTGAAATATTTCATAAGCAGGAAGTAATTTGGTAATTCCAAACAATTCCAATTCTTGCTTTAATTCAGGATTGTTCCGGATAAAGGCCATCATTTCGAGTGTAGCGCTATCATCCAGGCATCCTTCAATATAATCGAGGAAATAAGCTTCGTAATTTTGTTTATTGATACTCATAGCCTTATATTATATAACAGCTTCCATACTTCCAATATAATTCTTCAGAAAAGCCCTTGCCCTAAAAATATAAACCTTTACCTGAGATTCATTTAAATTAGTTATCTCACCAATTTCTTCATAAGAATAACCTTCATAATCGCGCAATAATATAAGGCTTCGTTGTATTTCCGGTAATTTATTAATTGCTGCATGAAGAATCTCCTGTAAATCGGGTGTTTGAGGTATGTGCGAAAAATTATCCGTGTTAACCAGTTCAATGGTTGTTAAACGTTTTTCCTTACGAATAAGATCAATCATGGTATGATAGGCAGTTGTAAACAAATACGATTTTACTTTTTCGTAATTCACCTCCTCTACCCGTATCCATAGCTTTTCAAAGCTATCCTGAATAATATCCTTAGCTTTATCCTCATCCCGAAAACTTTTCAGAATAAAACGATAAAGCCCGTCAGCATACAAATCGACACTTTCGTTATATTGATTTACTGTCATTTTAATAATTAATCGCTTTTATGACGATCGAAATATCCAAAAGTTACAGCTAAAAGTCAAATTTATAAAATAAAAAAAGGCGCCATGAATTCATGGCGCCTTTCAAATCCCTAAAGCTAGGTTATAGTTTAAACAACTCGTCTAAAGGATTGGTATTTACTTCAATTGAATCGATTGTAATATCAAAAGATTGGGGACCTGTAATTTGTTTAATCTTATTGGGATACTTAATCCCATCCTTTTCAAAATATTCAATATAAATGGTCTCTTGCTTAACTTTACCTGCAGGACTTTCCAATAAAGCAATGGTTTTTATCTTTAGACCAGAAGCTACATCGAAATAATCAGTATATGTTCCATTTGACGGGGTACTTACAACTACAGAATAAGCATCTTTTCCATCAACTTGTTCAATACCCGATAAAGTAGCTTTAAACCCATACTGCTCCAGTTTGTTTTCAGGAAAAATAAGTGCCAGCAATTTAAGCATATCAAACTCTATCCCGCTGACATCCCTGCTTCCTTGCATGCCCGAAGAAGTAGCTTTATTACTATTAAATACCGATTTATTAATATGATTTGTACCCATTTGAATCACTGTTAACGCTTTATCAGGAAATTTTTGAGTCATTTCAACAGCGATGTTCATCCCCTGAACAGAAAGGGAACCTTTTTGTTTCATATCTTTAATTTGTGCAATCTTCTCAGTGCCCCCAATTGCTTTGATATAATTATCTAAAACAATCTTAACTGTTATTCCTTCAGGAACAGGTTTACCTTTTGCGCTTGGGTCGTATACAACTCCTTCTTCAGTATAATATTTTATATCAGGACTGAACCTTGCTAACTTTTTTGCAACTTCATCGGCCTTACCTACAACCAGAATATTACAATTTTGAGGCAAAATATACTTTTTCGAAACTGCTTGCACATCAGCAGAACTAACTAAAGAAAGATTTTTCAGGTAATTTTTATAGAAATCTTTCGATAGTTTATACCGCTCGGTGTTAATTGCAAAACTGGCAATAGTTTGAGGATTTTCGAGTGATAGTGCAAAGTTACCAGTCATATAGTTTTTTACCCTCATTAATTCATCATCGGGAACCAGTTCATTTCGCATTCTATCCATTTCCGAGAGAATCTCATATATAGAACTATCGGTTACCTCATTTCTAACATTGGTAGAAGCAGTAAAGCTACCAACAAGCGGCATGGACCGAATACTGGAATAAGCCCCATATGTATATCCGTGTTTTTCGCGCAAATTGTCAAATAACCTGTAGGTACCTCCGCCCAATATAGTGTTTGCAACACGGGTTTTAATGTAATCGGGATTTGAGAGTGTAACATCCACCGCATAACCAATATTAATAACCGACTGAACAGATTCATCACGGTTTACAATGGCAACTTTGCGACTAACAGGGGCAGTTGGTTTTTCGTAAGAAAGTGCAGGAACAGTTTTTCTCTCCCACTTCCCAAAATATTTTTCTATTAAAGGTTTAGCTTCAGCTAATGTAATGTCCCCAACAATTGACATGTATGCCACATTAGGTCGAAAAAAAGTTTGATAGTATTCATTGCACTTTTCAAGAGAAATTTTTTTCACACTTGCTTCTGTGGGAATTTCTCCATAAGGATGGTCAATTCCAAAATTCAACACTCCAATAACATCACTTGCAATAGCTTCCGGATCATTTTTATTAGCAGCAATAGAAGAGAGGGTTTGAGTTTTGATTTTCTCCAATTCCTCTTGTTTAAAAACCGGATTAATAACTATATCTGAAACAAGATCTAATAATTTAGCAGTATGCTTTTTTAAAGAAGAAGCATAAACATTCGAAGCCGATGCCTGAAAACTACCACCAATAAAATCAATTTCTTCATTAATTTGATCCTTTGTTCTCTTTTTTGTACCCGTTCCCAACATTTCACCAGCAATTTGGGAATATCCCGCATTTTCTTTTTCCAGAACCGGTGTATTAACTAATGTAATGGAATAAGTAACCATAGGAAGGCGATGATTCTCAACAACAAATACTTTTAACCCATTAGGTAAAGTAAATGAATTAAATTTGCCAATTTTAATCTCCGGTGCTGGACCAGCCTTTGGCGCCTTTGTACGATCGACCTGTGCAAGTAAGCTAAGGTTCGCAATTAGTACAATTATTATAGAATAAATAAATCGTTTCATAATTTAGTTTCCTCCAAGGGTTTGTAGGTTTTTAGGTAAATAATACAATACCAATCTGTTTTCGGGTACAAGATATAAATTGGCAACCCTGGTAAGATCAGTCTTTTTAACGGCCATGTACTTTTCAATCTCACTATTTATAACACCAGCATTGCCAAAAAAAGTGTGATAGTCAGCAAGACTTAATGCAATCCCTTCCATGGTAGCATTTTTAGTATAAAATTCAGCTTCAAATTGATTTTGTAGTTTCTGAAATTCCATATCCGATATTTCACCAGTTTTTACTTTTTCAATTTCATCATTCATTGCTATTTCTAATTCTTCTGCATTCTTTCCTAGATTTGCAAAGGCATAAGCGACAAATAATCCAGGATCTTCAAGTGCTACAGGGAAAACTCCGGTTTGCATAGCAATTTGTTGTTGATCAACCAAGGCTTTATAAAAGCGCGAACTTTTCCCGGATGAAAGTAAACTTTGCAAAAGACTTAATCCATAGTAATCAGCTGTTCCTTGCGCAGGCATATGGTAAGAGAATATAACAGCCGGAAGTTGGATATTATCATAAACCTTTTTTCTTTTTTCTATAGTTTGCTTTGGTTCAACAACCTTAGGTCTATAAATCTCATTTTTCCCTTTAGGTATATTCGCAAAATATTTTTCAACCAATAATTTAGTTTGATTAGGTTGTATATCTCCAGCAATAACTAATACAGCATTATTAGGAACATAAAACTGACTGTGAAACTCCATGAATTCGCTTAAAGTAGCCTGGTCAATATATTGCGATTCGCCAATAGGAACCCACCGGTAAGGATGAACCGAATAAGAATTGGAAAATAATTCCTGGTTTATAGAACCATAAGGTTGATTTTCATAACTCTGTTTCCGTTCCTCTTTAACAACTTTGCGTTGGGTTTCAACACCCAGGCTGTCGATTCGTAAATGCAGCATCCTCTCAGATTCTAACCACAATCCTAATTCGAGTTGATTAGAGGGCAACTGCTCGAAATAGCTGGTCTTATCAAATGAGGTAAAAGCATTATTATTGCCACCCGCATTTTGAGTGTACTTATCAAATTCACCTCTTTTAATATTTGCAGAACCTTCAAACATTAAATGTTCAAAAAAATGAGCAAAGCCGGTTCTATCAGGTTGTTCATTTTTTGATCCTACATGATACATCACATTGATTGAAACAATAGGAGTACTGTTATCCTGATGAAGAATAACATGTAAACCATTTTCCAATTTAAATTCTGTAAAGTTAATCTTACCTCCTTGAGGGGTGGCGTTAATAAAAATAAAACAGACCACCATAAATAAAATAAGTCGTAAATTTTGCATGGTTAAAAATTAGTTTTGGTGTAAAATAAAGGGATTATTTATTCATATTACAATCTTTCAAGAATTAAGCCCAACGCATCATCAGAAAAAAAATTACATTCATAAGAACAATAACTTTTAACAACAGCAAATCAATCCTAATCTTTAATTTCTGCAAAATAACAGAGAAAAGGAAAGCTATCAAAAACCAACCGATATAATTTTGCAAAGGGACTTCACTATTTTCCCATTGC
Organism: Bacteroidota bacterium; assembly: GCA_020048915.1. Taxonomy (GTDB): domain Bacteria; phylum Bacteroidota; class Bacteroidia; order Bacteroidales; family JAAUTT01; genus JAAUTT01. The sequence continues at coordinate 32,862 of JAIFLU010000030.1, forward strand.
CAGTAGTCAAATTTCATTGCAATTGGCTCTATTAAAACATCAAGGAATACTATAAATACAGAACTTAAAAATATTATTAAAAAACTCTTATTAGTAAACCAATTAACCAATCCATTCATTGAAATAATCAAGACTGTCCAGTTCAAAGCAATAATAACTGGTACCCCAAACAACTTAGCTTTCATGGTGGATCCATAAAAATAATTTCCAAATATAACCCCTGTCTTAACACCAACTACTTCAATAAAAAATGTAATCAGAAAAGTTAACACTACCCAAATAAATAAATTAGTTCTAACCTCCTTATTATGCTGAAATAGAAAAAATAAAACTAACCCATTTACAAGTACTAGAAACAACTCTGTTATTGATACTGCAATATTGCTAGTGGCAGGTATATAATGGAATACAACTCCAAAAATATACAATACAATTATAAGAAAGACCGCTTTTTTTTCGTAACTTAATGAATAATAATGTTTAATCATTTTGTATAATATTACTATATAATTTATTAAACATAATAAGATCGAAAATGTTATATAAACATCAAAACAAAAATTAGTTTAAAATAAAACGAAATAGACAATCAAACAAGTATTTGACATATAAATTTAAAAATGAAAAATAAAGTATCTATAATAGGATCAGGATTTTCAGGACTTTCAGCAGCAGCAATGCTTGCCAATAATGGTTTTGAGGTGGATATTTTTGAGAAAAATTCTGAACCAGGAGGTCGGGCCCGAAATTTTAAAGCAGAAGGATTTACTTTTGATATGGGTCCAACATGGTATTGGCTTCCAGATGTTTTTGAAAACTTTTTTGCCAAATTTAATAAAACCCCTTCAGATTTTTACAAATTAAAAAGATTGGATCCTGCTTACAGAATGTTCTTTGGAAAAGAAGACTATATTGATATACCGGCAAATAAAGAAAAGTTATTTGAATTGTTCGAGAACTTAGAGCCAGGATGTAGTAAAAACCTGGAAAAATTTTTAAATGAGGCTGCCTTTAAATACAACCTCGCCATGAAAGAAATAATTTATAAACCAAGTTTCTCAATTTTCGAATACTTAGATTGGAATATAATTTCAGGAGTTCTAAGAGTCAATTTTTTTAAATCAATTAGTAAACATATACGATCACTTTTCAAAAATCCAAAAATTATTCGAATCCTCGAATTTCCTGTAATATTTTTAGGAGCAGCTCCAGCAAATACCCCTTCTCTATACAGTATGATGAACCATGCCGATTTAACTTTAGGAACCTGGTACCCAATAGGAGGTATGTATGAAGTGATTAAAGCTATGGTAAAATTAAACACAACATTAGGGGTAAACTTACATTATAACGCTGCAATTACTTCATTTTCCTATACAAGAAATTCTATTATAGGACTAAATTCAAATGATTTAAACCATAAAACTAAGGCTGTTATTGCAGGAGCAGATTATCATCATGTTGAACAAACTATCCTCGAAAAAAGCTTCAGGGACTATACCCCAAAATACTGGGATAACAGGGAAATGGCTCCATCATCATTATTAATTTATCTTGGAATCAATAAAAAAATCCCGAAATTAGAACATCATAATCTCTTTTTTGATACTTCGTTTGAAAAGCATGCCGAAGAAATATACAAATCTCCAATCTGGCCATCCGATCCTGCTATATATGTTTCGTGCAGCTCCAAAACTGATCACTCCATTGCCCCTCCAGGTTGCGAAAATCTAATTATTCTAATACCTGTTGCTTCTGGACTTTCAGATACAGAAAATATTAAGCAACAATACTTTCAATTAGTAATTGAAAGACTTGAAAGTATTCTGGGAGAAAATATTAGTAACCATATCATTTACCAAAGAATATATGCCCATAGCGATTTTATAAGCGATTACAATTCATTTAAAGGAAACGCATATGGCTTATCTAATACGCTATTACAAACAGCGTTTTTAAAACCGCGAATGAAAAACAAAAAACTATCGAACTTGTTTTATTGTGGACAACTAACAGTTCCTGGGCCTGGAGTTCCTCCATCGATAATTTCAGGAGAGATAGCATCAACTCTGGTTAATAATTATTTTAAAACCATAAAACTATGAACAATTTATTCGAATCTATATCTTTTCAAACTAGTAAGATAACTACTCAAAAGTACAGCACTTCCTTTTCCCTAGGAATTCGCTTTTTAAAGAAAGAAATACGAAATCCAATTTATGCAATTTATGGATTTGTCCGCTTTGCTGATGAAATAGTCGATACTTTTCATGAATTTAATAAGCGGGAACTTTTCGAGAAGTTTAAAAAAGATACCTATGATGCAATAGAGAAAAAAATAAGTTTAAACCCAATACTAAATAGCTTTCAAATTACAGTAAATAAATATAATATTGAATACTACCTGATAGAAACATTTCTTAAAAGCATGGAAATGGATTTATATAAAAGCGATTATGATACAGAAGGTTACAAGAATTATATAGTAGGTTCAGCCGAGGTTGTGGGATTAATGTGCTTGCGAGTTTATTGCAATAACGATGAAGCGCGATACAGATTGCTGAAAGAGTATGCCGAAAGTCTTGGTTCAGCATATCAAAAAATAAATTTCCTTAGGGATTTAAGTGCAGACTACCAACAATTAGGTCGGGTTTATTTCCCAAATGTTGATATGCGGGAGTTTAATGAAAAAACAAAGCAGAAAATAATTGAAGATATTGAAATTGACTTTCAAAAAGGATTTACAGGGTTATTAAAACTTCCAAAAAATTCTAGGTTTGGAGTATATTTATCCTATGTATACTTCTATACGCTGCTACAAAAAATACGGTTTATACCGTCGAGCGAGATTTTGAAAAAACGTGTAAGAATTAAAAACAGAGTAAAATTAATGTTGCTATTTAAATCGTATATTAAGGATAAACTTAATATGATTGAATGGCAGAGCTAAATACAATTATTATGATGAATGCAATATTCTTTTTTTCAGCGTTTCTTTTTATGGAATTTGTAGCATGGTTCGCCCATAAATATGTAATGCACGGATTTTTATGGATCCTGCATAAAGATCATCATGCTCCTCACAGGAAAACATTCGAACGGAACGATCTATTTGCTTTTATGTTTGCTGTTCCAAGTTTTTTATTAATCTATTTCGGAATAACTGCTAATTACGATTATAAGCTATGGTTAGGTTTAGGAATTGCACTTTATGGTTTTTCATATTTTCTATTTCATGATATACTTTTTCACCAAAGAATACGACTATTTAAACAAACACATAATTTATATTTCCGAGCTGTAGTAAAGGCTCATGGCGATCACCATAAAGGAAAAAAAAATTATGGCTTTTTATTTATGTTTCCATGGAAGTATTTCAAATTAGCAAAAAACAAATAAGCTAGGTTTATGCAAAATACTTATTTATGGATAAATTTATTCACTGTAATTTTTCCTTTTCTACTTAGTTTTGATAAAAAAGTAGCTTTTTACAAACAATGGAATAGTATAATTCCTGCAATTCTAATAACTGCAACTTTTTTTATTGTATGGGATATAATATTTACTTCCTTAAAAGTTTGGTGGTTTAATCCGTTATATGTAACAGGAATCAATTTTATTAACCTTCCACTCGAAGAAGTTCTTTTTTTTATAGCAATTCCATATGCCGGGCTCTTTCTATATGAAGTATTTAATTCCTATATCAAGAAGGATATACTTGTAAAACAGAGTAAAGAAATATCCATTGCTATTTCCATAATATTTATAATAATCGCAATAATTAACTTTTCAAAAATATATACATTTTATTCTTTCCTATTTTCAGCTATATATACTGTTTTATTAGCTTTAATATTTAAAGTTAAATACCTTTCTCGTTTCTTTTTCATGTATTTAATTTTACTACTTCCATTCCTACTAGTCAATGGAATGCTAACTGGTTCTTTTTTAAACAGGGAGGTAGTTCAATATAATAATTTAGAAAATTTGGGAATCCGCATACTTACTATACCAATTGAAGACATCTCATACGGTTATCTTCTTATGTTAATTAATATAAGTCTGCACGAAAAAATAAAATCCTATTTTTTAACTAAGTAACTATCAATTAAATTAATTAGCTCAATACGATTAATTGGCTTTGTGATATACCCATTAAAACCTGAACTTAGGCACTTTTTCCTTTCATCCTCAATAGCAAAGGCTGTTTGCGCTAAAATTGGTATTTCTGTATTAAAAGCCCTGATTATTTTAGTAGCCTCCATCCCATCCATATCCGGCATTTTAATGTCCATCAATATTAGAGAAATATCCGAATTATTTTTAAATAGCTCAATTACCTCTAAACCTGTTTTTCCGTGAAGTAATTTCACTTTAGTTTTTCCTAAAATCATCTCTAACAAACGAAAATTAACTAACTCATCTTCGCCAATCAAAATTGTTTTACCTTCCCAATTAAAAAAACCGATTGTAGAGTTTTCCATAAAAAATAGTAAGAAGAATAATTCAAACCTATAATAAAGTTTTTAAAGTTCAAAAGGTTTACAAGAACCTCGCGTATCTAATAAAAATAATTTTTTATCCTGAAATAACATCGCTTGCATTGAAGCACCATCGGGTAAATAAAATGGTACATCGGTACATATAACCTTCCCATTATAAAAAGCCTTTACTTCTGAATTATAAGTATGACCAATAATAATATGCTTTACTCCATAATATTTTAGAATTGAGTCGATTTCCTCTTCAGGGACAAGAGGCCCATCAGACTTTTCTATTAATCCCCGATACCAAAAAGGACCATTATAACTTAGTAGAAACTGCAGCAAATTATTTTTAATTAAATTAGGCTTCTGCTTTGTATTCAAATATTTATAAACCAAATTATTAATTGAATCTATTGATACATTGTATTGAAGTAAGTTTGGATGAATCCCTCCATGAACAAATAATAAACTATCCATTTTAAAAATTGTATTTTTTGACCGAATCCAACGTCCCATTAATGATTTGGTGTTGAAATAACGATGATAGTTCAATTTGAGGTTATTAAACAAATAATAATATTTTTCAGATATATAACGAATATCTTCCTGAAAAATCATCATTTCATGGTTTCCGAGCAGCAATTGAACACTTCCTCCGTCATTTTTTGCTTGCTGTTCTAATTTATATATTAACCAAAGGGCTTCAGTAACACCTTCTCCTCTATCGAATATATCACCTATAAATACGATAGTACCATCCTCGAAATTCCATTTTAAATCCTTATCGACAACATTGTTCCTTTGAAGAAACATTTTCAATGTATCGAATTGTCCATGTATATCACCAATAACTAAAAGTTTTGAAGTACCATTTTCTTCAGATAAAGGTCTCGTAAAATTATTTTGAACGGGATAGGTATCACCATCTCCTGCAAAACCATGAAAACTTGCCGGAAAACTCGCAAACTTAAAATACTTAAAAAATAAGTCTGAACGATGCTTTAGCGAATCATGTTTAAGATAGGTAACTTTAATTTTCTTCTTCCCTTTGAAAGAAACATAAGGACCATCAGAAAAATTAGGCAAATTTCTTTCAAATACACTTCTTAAGTAAACCGAAATCCCTTTATTATTTGACCTAATAGCAAAATCCCTTGCATTATACCCTTTTTTATTTCTGACATTTAAAAAAGCTCCATTTCGAATAAGTAACTTAGCAAACCGAATGTTATTTGAGGTTGCAGCCATCATTAAAGCAGTATTTCCCAAGCTATCAGCATAATTAATTTCAGCTCCTCTTTGTATTAACAGTCTTGCAATTGATACCTTTTCTTGCTGAACAGAATACATAAGAAGATTTCTCCCATGTACTATAAAATTCGGATTTGCTTTTTGATCAAGTAAAAATTGAACAATAATAACATTTTGGTGTTTAACGGCTAATGTTAGAGGATTTTCAGCTTGTTCATTTAAAATTGTATTAATATTCGAAGGATTAATTAACTCTTTTAAAAGGCCAACATCCCCTACTTCAATTGCTTTAATAATTCTATTAGTATTTTCCTGGCCAACTAAATCATTAAATGGAAAAACAAAATAAAATAATAAACAAAATAATATCAAAACATTCACACGTACTATTCTCTTCCACAAAATTTCTATTAACTGCATCCTATTATACAATCATAATTACTTATGCAATAAACAAAATTTATGGCTAAATGGTAACTTTAAAAAAATAAAAAAGCAGAAAAGATTTCAGAATCCTTTCTGCTATTCAATTTAAAAAAATTAATTATTAATGATATTGTTTTTGCTCATCAAGAATCGAAAGGGCCATGTCATATATGGTAGTATCATCCAGCGAAACAATACCACCATCAGGTCCCTGTTCCAAATGAATCCCAACACAAGTTCCAGTTTTGTAATGACCGCCACCAAAATAATTCCGAACAGTATCTTCAGTAATATTTAATCGCTGAGCGATCACTTTGATACTTCCTGACGGCAGATTATCTTTAATCTGTCTAAGCTCTTTGAACGTGATATTCATATCGCGATACTTTTTAAGGTTAGTACTTATAAATAGCTGTTAAATATAAATAAAAAACAACTATTTCAAAAGTAAATTAAGAAGATATTAAGAATGAAGGAACATATTTTTTACATAGCAAGATAGATCAATAAAAATTCCAACAATTCATGTATTAACAAATTAAATAAACAATGTTATAGTATTATTTGTAAGTAAAATAAACATTTCAATTTTCTTCTTTGAAAATGATAAAAAAGAGATAAAGGCAGTTTTAAATCAATCCTTAACAATTTTCAAGCAATTTTATAAAACAAAAATTATTTTTCGCGTGTACTAAAAATTAGATTATTAATTGATAATGAAACTTTTTAGTTCCGTAAATTTCAAATAAGAGATTATTCGCTTCCTTTGAAAAATTTAGAAAATATATTCAATTAAATTTTCATTTTATTTGCACTAAGAAATTTATTTTAAACTAATAAAATAAAAGCGCTTGTAAGAATCGTTTACTAAAAATATAATTGATCTATAAGCATATTACCATAAACATAAATGCTACATGAAAAATCAAAAACGACTATATTATTACTTGCAATCAATTATTAAAACTATCACAATAATTACTACATTAATAATTAATTTATCCTTTTCACCTCCCGATAGTATTAAAAACCGCCCACTAAATGGTGTAGATAACAAAAAACTATTACTCGATTTAGCAACGAAAGTTTATGCTAATCAGCCCGACAAATCAATTCAATATGCATTAGCAGCCTTGGATCTTGCTAAAAAACATAACGACGAAGAATCAGAAGCACAAGCCCTAAAAATTATAGGAGATATATATCTAAATGCCAATTTTTATCAAAAATCCTTACCTTATTTAAACGAAGCATTACCACTATTTAAAAAACAGAAAAATATATCCGCAATTAATATTACATACCAAAACATTGGTGATATATATTATAAACTTAACCTAAACGATTCTTCTTTATTATTTTACAATAGAGCTTTAAAAGGATTCCAGAAAAAAAAGAGCAAACTGGGAGAAGCAACGTGCTATTTAAAAATTGGAAATTCCTATTGGGTTTCAAATAATTATGACAAATCGCTTGAAAATTACCTAAATGCCCTTAACATTTTTGAAGAAATAAAATATCCTAACGGATTAGCTCGAGTGTATTTAAATATAGGTTTATTATATTATGTTACTGAATATTACGAAAAATCATTAGAGTATTA
>JAIFLU010000142.1 GCA_020048915.1 Bacteroidota bacterium
GGTAATGGGAATAGTAAAAGATCTGGCATATTTCCAGGTCAGCGGTATGGCAAGCGTTGCTACTAACATAAGCGGAGTATACAAAAACCAGCCTTTGCGGAAACTAAACAGCCCATTTATTATTTGTGGGTTTTGAAAAAAGAATGCCCCATTTTCGGCATACGAAAAATATAACCAATGCCCTGTTTGCATATGCCAATAAATCATCTGAGGGAACCATACCAAAACCGTTCCCAAAATCATCATAATAATATGAACATAATACTTAAGAAAGAAATGCATTCGCTCATTCAACGTCTTAATACCCGAAATTCCATAAAAGATAAATAGAAGAACAACCAATCCGTTATTCGGCCGGATAAGACTAATTAATCCGGTTAATAAACCTATTGCAATTGCTGTAACAAGCGACGGATTTTTGTAATATTTAAGCACGTTCCTCAAGAATATAGCAATTAGTGAAAAACTATAAGCATGCGATAATGGTGCCTCAAAACTGGCATAATACCAGAGATTAGTACCGGCAACAATAGCAAAGAGGGTCATACTTGTAACCAGGTCATTTACTAAAAGCAATAAAACTTTACGCAAATAAAAGAGCCCGATAAGCAGATAAAACAAACTGCTCATTAGCAGTGCAAACTTATAGGGAGCACTGAAACCATCGGCTTTAAAACCGACCAATAATGCATATCCATGTGCCAAACCAAAAAAAGGAGCATACATAAAGGACATGCCCATGCTCATCTTAAATACCTTTTTACCATTGGGTGCAGTAAGCGCCCATATGCGCTTTCCCCAATCCTCAGTTGGTTTCTCGGTATATTTTAGCGACAGGTCTTTATAAATAAAAGCCGATGGCAGATAACCATAATACTCCAACACATCCCATTTGATAACTTGTCCTTCCTGCTTCCAGAATTTAACGTTGAACATGGAATAAACCAACGAAAACAATAGAAGAAAAATTATTATTTGGGATAGCCCAAAACGCTTTGGCATATTCTTTAGGTTTAATATTACAATTATAAAAATATGTATTATAATTATCCTTTCGAAATATGTAAAAAGATCTCGAAGGTTATTAATAGTCTATTTTCTGCTTACGTTTATAACAAAACAGGATTACATTCAATATTAACAAATATTAAGTAATAATTGACCTGCGACAATAATAACATCGACTGAATAATATGTTATATCTAAATTATTCGCTATTCCCGAATCATGAAAACACTAAAAGAGATTTACAAATTTCTTAATCCTAAATACCAGACACTTTTCCTGGACTATAAAGTAAACCTTCAACCACGTTATGGCTTTGGAAAACAACCTCACGAAGAGCTTTACAAAATAATTAACAGCCAAAGGGAATATTATAAGGCCCTTTTAGAAAAGTCTCTGAAATATATGGATACCATTCAAATCATTAAGGACATAAAAGAAGAGACAATCCCTATCAATCCTGTTTGGAACAATGGCTTTTTACCTGGCCTGGACATTATTGGGTTATATACGCTTATTGCAGAATTAAAACCTGCAAAATATGTCGAAATTGGTTCTGGTAATTCTACCAAAATTGCCTATAAAGCGAAGCAGGAACAAAAGTTGAATACCGAAATAATATCGATAGATCCTCAGCCAAGAGCCGAAATAGATGTTTTGGCGAACAAAATTATTCGCGAACCAGCAGAAAATATTGATTTTGAATTTATTCTCAACCTTCAGGAAAACGATATATTATTTATAGATAATTCACATCGGATCCTTCCCAATTCCGACTCAATGGTTTTTTTTCTGGAAATATTACCCAAGCTAAAAAAAGGCGTAGTCGTCCATATTCATGATATTTATCTTCCGTATGATTATCCGCAATTTATGTGCGATCGAGCCTATTCGGAACAATATGGGCTTGCATGCTACCTCTTGGCAAATTCAAAAAAATATAAACCAATACTTCCCTGTTTCTTTATTTCGGAAGACAAAGAACTATCGGGCATTATCACCCCTATTTGGGAACACAAAAATTTACAAGGAGTTGAAAAACATGGAGGCTCTTTTTGGTTAAGAATTGATGAGTAGAACCCTGCTATTTCAACAAAACTAAAATATCCTACCCTTTACCTCACCACCACCTTATCCGTAGCAACCTTTCCATTCACAAAACGGATCGTAACAAAGTAATACCCCGAAGTGAACCCGCTAACATTTATCTGGATGTATTTGGGATCGACAGGTAAAGCCGCATCAAACAACGTTCCAGTCAGGTTATGTATTTCAACAGAAGCTATATCGTCGTACGATTTAATAAACAATACATCCTTAACCGGGTTGGGGAATATTTTGTAGATTTTGGCATTGTTTGGATCAATAATTTCCGGAGTATCTTCGATGATATTATCGGTAATATTTGCCAGGGTCAAATTATTGTCAAGCCAGGCAAGCCTTTCGGTTATCCACCCTTTAAACTTAATAACCTGGCCTTCGTAGGTGGTAGGCTGAGGCGCCATTTCGGGTGCATCGCTGGCAGTAATGGAATATACTTTGTAATGCCGGTCTTTCGCTTCATTTACCAGAGTGCTCATCGAATCGATCTGATGGTAAAGATAATTGTCGCTTAAAATGGTGGTTCGCAATTGCTGGTAACGTTTAATCAATTTATCGGCAAATTCGTAATGGAGCAGTAGCCGGTCCATCCAAGCCGGTGGTACTGGCCATTTGTTGCACTTTTGGATCCGATACGCCCATCCCGAGCCATCTTCGCGTGCAAACTCATCGCAATCCCAGATATCTTTCCAAGCCCAGTCAAAATCCCAAACAGGGCCTGCATGCAAAAGTCCCCCGCTTTTGCTTTGCTTGTCTTTATTGAAATAGCTGCTCTTTTTATACCCATCGACGTTACGCGAAACTTCCTGAAGTATAAAATAATCGATAAACGAATTTACATCGATATACGATTTATACCCTTGAAGCGGATCGGCAAACGAGTTTCCATTCAAAGCCGTTTCGAACTCGTTTACAAAAATACGGATATACGCCCTTTGTTCTTTGGTTATTTCATCGGCCTTAGGGTAATGGTATACAAACTCAACATTCGTATTCGCTCTGGGCCTGAATTGGCTGGTCCAATAATCACTGGAACCATGCGTGTCTATCTTAAAAATATAGCCTCCCGTCAGGCTATCTCCAAAATTATCGTTGGCATCTAATTTGGCAATATCCACCCTACCTGAATCACGTTTTATTTTCTCCGTAAAAACATAAACCCCCCGGTAATTACCATCTAATAATACTTCACATAAGCGTGTGCGAGAAGCATAATGCCCCATTTCGTTAAAGAGTTTAAAGGATAAACTATTCCGCATAAAGACTTTGTCGTTATAATTCGAAAGCAAAATCCAATCACTTTCTTTGGGCATTCCCAAAAGGGAAACTTTGCGGTCGTTGCCAAGGTCATCGCGGGTTTCAATGCTAAAAGGTTTTTGGGGATACGATGCCGATGTTGCACCACGCACTTCGATCCCAATTTTTCCATCATACACGTTGGCTGGATCGGTAATCCGGTTTTTCTTTCCATTGGTATTGGAAATGATTTTCATATTACCGGTTACTTTGTTTTGATCGTTAATGGTATTACCATTCGAATATAGCAGTATGATGGGTAAGTTAGTCGAATCGAGCGTTGCAAAGCCCTGAGCACGGGTAATAGCTGCTGAAAACAAAAAGCAAAAACAAAAAAGTAGTGCGGTAGCTGTTTTAAACATTGACTTGGTGTTAAGTTAACCTGAAATTAATACGGTGTAATATTACTAAAAAAGATGAAGCTCCAAACAAGTCAGAAAGTTAACATCACAAATTTTTATAAGTCGTTTTATCGCTTATATAGCTCTCTTTTCGGACAATTCGAAAATTGTCAAAATACACAGTATCCTGCGAATTATTCCATAAATAAACCGAAAGCGATTGATTGTTCATCTTAGCTGGAATAGAGAACTTAAGAGTTAATGAATCCCAACCCGTTTTTGAGGACTTAAAAACCAAAGGATCTGCTATATAAAACTCTTCCGGACGGTTAGCGGATGCCACCAGCAAGCCCGATTTACCATATCGCAAAACTGAAACTAAAAACTCTTCACCTTCCTTAATTTTGTGGAACCGAGTAGTCATAGAAAAAGCATTGGTAGGTGTCAGTTTTACGCTTTTCTTCCCCGAAAAACAAATGACAGAAGATTGCGTTTCAGCTCCTTCAGCGCTCATGTTTCGGGAAGAATCCGGAAAAAACTTTCCGGATTTATCCATTAGCTCCGCATCAAATAAAAGATTATTAAGTGTTTTCAATTCATTAACAGGCTGTTTTAAAAATTCAGGTTTCAATGCATAAATGCTTACCCGGTTATAGGTTCCCATTAATAATTTGGAATATGGCTTAAATGCAGGCATAATTTCCAATGTCTTCTCTGCATCGAGCACTAGCAAGTATTTTGCGCCGTTTGAGATGTTCTGCGCCATAAAAAAGCTGTCCGACATTACCAATTCAGGAGTTGTTCGGGGGCTTCGCTCGTCGGCATATTTTGTCCAACCGCGCTGATTAGTAAGATAATGGATAAAATGACTGTATTCGGGAATAGTTACAATGGTATCCAATGGAGCTATGCCCAAATACCGCAGATAGGGTTTAATAGTATGAAAATCCTTATACGCTGGATATTCATTCATCCAACCTTCATATCGTACCCGCATTTTTCCATGGGTATAATATATATTATACAATAAAAACAAAGCAAATGCCCATTTGAAGAATGTATTGTCCAAAAAACGGAAGCTGGTATTTTCCCATAAGGTAAAAGAGGCAACAACTAAGAAAATAAGCACAATGTATAGGTCAATGGTATAATAATCGTGATCGGCAAAGGTCATGAACTGAAGCAGAATATAAACGGCTACTTCAACAACCATAATTAATAAAACCAGAACAAAAAACCTTGAATTTTTATAAAAAAATACCAGTTGGGCAACCAACAATAAGCCCAATAATATTAGTACAGAACTGCTAAAATAAAAGGGACGCCAAAGGTTCCAAACATTATCCTTTATATGATTAATATATGAAGTATCGAGGCTCCAAAGCGGAAATGTTCCTGTAGAAAAATAACCGGTAGTGTGCATTTGGTTGTAATAATGTGCGTAGAGTATCCAACTAAAGGGTAATAAAATGGCTCCCAGAAAAGCTAGTATAGGCCCTATCCCTTTGGGGAAAACCTTTTCCTTTTCCAACTTAACCAGTTTAAATTTTTCGAGGAGGTAAACACCTAACAAAGCAAAGAGACTATTTCCGGATGATATTTTCATGCAACACCCCAGACAAAAGAATAACATGCAATAATAAAAGTACTTTTCAACCTTCGTTTCGCGATAATGTAAAAAGAAATACCACCCTATAATGCTAAATGCTAAGGATGAACTATTGGTAAGGAAGTTATTCCCGTAATATGCCAACACTGGCGAAGTGAAGAACAACAATGCAGCAGAAAGGCTCCAAAAAGCCGATTTAGTAAGTTGCCTGAATAATTTAAACAGGTAAAAAATACCAGTAAGAAATATTAAAGTGTTAAGAATTCGATATATAAAATCGTGGTAACCGAATATTTTGTAAAGGATGGCGACAAAATAATACATAATGGGCAATTCGCTGGGAGCTACAAATCCTGTTTTCCCACCATCGGAAGTAAGGTTGTGGGTTTGTGGCTCAAAAAACTTCATCCCATTTTGATAATACATTAAGGCAAGGGAAGCACAATCAGCCTGCCTCCAGTGGTGAGTAGACTGAGGCCGTTTAAAAGCAATTTCGTGATAGCCATAATAAGCAGAAACTGCAAGTAACAAAGTCAGAAAAACTAAATTGGGATGTACATTAACTAAAAGTTTCTTCATATTCGTTTCTGCAAATAAAACACATTACAAAATTATAATCCGTGAATTTACATTTTCTGTGAAATTATGATGAATTTTGAACTTTCAATACTTACAAACATATGATTTTAGAAGCCTGTGTAGAAAATTACCAAGATGCCATCCTTGCCTCTCGAAAAGGAGCTAACAGAATAGAGCTGTGCGAAAATCTTGCGGTAGGAGGAACTACTCCTTCGTATGGAACTATCAAACTTTGCCGGCAAAATCTGAAGATTCCTTTAGCTGTTATGGTACGCCCCCGTGGAGGAGATTTTGTATATTCAGAAGAGGAAATTTTAATAATGCAGGAGGATATTCGAATTTGCAAGGAGATTGGTGTTCAAGGGGTCGTATTGGGCTTCCTTACTCCAAATAATCGTATTGATTTTGAAAAGACCAATGCATTGGTGTCTCTGGCAAAGCCCATGCAGGTTGTGTTCCATAAAGCTTTTGATGAAATAAATAATCCAATCGAAGCAATGGAACAACTTATTCAACTTGGAGTGGACAGGATTTTAACATCGGGGGCCAAACCTACCGCTAAAGAAGGTCAAGAATTGCTACGGAATTTAATTTCCAAAGCTACCGGTAGAATTGGCGTTGTTGTGGCTGGAAAAGTAACTTTTGAGAATATAAAGGAGCTGCAAAGTCTAATACCCGCAACAGAATTTCATGGAAAAAAGATTGTTGGTTAATCATTTCGCCTTATTATAAAACCTTCCAGGTCTAAAGACACTGGAAGGTTTTATAATAAGATGAACTCCGTAAGATCTTTTTTTAGTCCTTTTCCTCAACTTTGGCCAACGACATTTGCTCGGCAAAACATTTTCCGAAGTTTATATAGTTCAGCCCTTTATCCTGATGGGGGAAAAACTTCGAGGCTAGACCATCCTGAATTACCTTAAATTTCAAACTCTTCAGGTTTGCTTCAATAATACCTACAGCTTCACCACTCCAGCCATAAGACCCAAAAGCAGCAGCGAGTTTTCCCCGGTCGCGAATAGGATTAACAACCGAAAAAAGTTTAAAAACAGGCAAAAGGGTATTTTGATTTATGGTAGGCGACCCAACAATAAGGGCATTGGAATTGGCAATTTTTTCTTCCAAATCTCCTAACAGCATGTTCTCAATATCCACTGTTTCAACTATAAAATCTCCCACAGCTTCAATACCTTCGCTTATTTTCCCAGCCATCTCTTTGGTATACCCATAGGCAGAGACATAGGTAATTAGAATTTTATTGTTCTTATGACCGGTTTCTTCCAAATAAGATTTTGCCAACTGATCGCTTAAATCGACATATTTTTTCCAATCCGACCTCAGAATTGGGCCATGTCCGGTACAAATTGCTTTTATCTCCAGCGGACGTATTTTTTCAATGGCTTTAACCATAAACTTACTGAAAGGCTTCAGGATAACATCGAAGTAATATTTAAATGCCTCGATGTAATCCCCAACTAATTCGCTGTATATGGCTTCGTGACAAAAGTGGGCGCCAAACGAATCGCAGGTAAATAATACCTGATCTTCTATAACATAGGTATAAATAGAATCGGGCCAATGCAAATTAGGGGCTCCAATAAATTTCAACGTTTTATCGCCAAGACTTAGTGTATCTCCATCCTTAACCTTTAGCGATTTAAAGGTTTTTCCTGTAATGTCCTGAAGGTAATTTAAAGCTTGACCGCTGCCAACAACGGTAGCGTTTGGGGCAATTTCAAGCAGGTGGCTGAGGGAACCGGAGTGATCGGGTTCGGTATGATTTAATACGATATATTGAATATCATTTGGATTGGTGAGCTGTAAGATTTTTTGCTTATATACATCCCAAAATGGTTCTTTTACCGTTTCGATAATTGCTTTTTTCTCGGCATCGATAAAATATGAATTGTAGGTTGTCCCATATTGGGTTTCCATTACAATGTCAAAAGTAATCAAGTCTGGATCAAGAACACCTATCCACTTGATACTGCTATTCACCTCCAATATTTGTTCGTCTTTCATGGTAAATCGGTTAAAACGCAAATCTAATAAAAAAGCCCCATTTTTTTGGGGCTAATTTTTATTATTTTGTATTTGCAGAGGCAGTAGCCTTATCTTTACAACACTTACTACCGGTTTTTTGTACAGTTTCCTTTGTAGTTTTCTTTTCAGTTGATGCAGTTGCTTTAGCACTTCCACAATCCTTTTTTACAGTTGATTTACAACATCCGGATTTACCGGCAGATGCTTTGCATTCTGTTTTTTTTGTTTTATCCTGTGGAGGAGTTTGATTATTAGACAATGTTAAAGCTGAAACAGTATAACTACCTATAAATAATATCATTGCCAATCCTAAAAAAAGTTTCTTCATGTTGCGAATTTTTAAATTATTTCTCAAATATAACCAGCTTTGTTAAATCAAAACCTTAAAAATTGTTAAAATCATTTTACAGCATCTTCATGATAAAGTAAAGAAATACTGAATTGTTTAACTCGTAAATAATTGGATAAATGTAAACACAAAAGGAGAAGATATTAAGATAGAATCGAACCTGTCAAGAATACCGCCATGACCAGGTAAAATGTTTCCACTATCCTTAACATCCAGGCTGCGTTTCAACATCGACTCAACCAAATCTCCCAAAACACCAAATACAGCAATAATAGCAGCAACTGCCATCCAATGATAAGGATTTAGCTCATGCGAAAATTTTGATACAAGTAACGAGATAGCAACAGTAAAGAGCATTCCTCCAATAAATCCTTCCCATGATTTTTTAGGAGAGATGCGTTTAAAAAGCGGATGTTTACCAATTGTAATTCCAGTAAGATATGCTCCTGTATCGTTTGTCCAGATGAGTACAAAATAACCCAGCACAATTTCAGGTTTAAATGCAAATGTCAGGGTATCGTGATATAATAAATAGGGTAGAAACGAAAATGGTACTGCGATATAAATGATTCCCAGAATTGTAAAGGCAATATTCTCAAATGGATTTGGCTTATTCCGGTAGAGTTCTACAAGAAATAAACCTGCCAAAGCTGGAATAATTAGGATGAATAAACTTGAATTTAAATAATTTCGGGCATGTAAAAATGTTGCAGAAAATAATAATACCCCAAACAAAATTCCAAGGTATTTTTGAGGATGAATGCTTTTTTTAGTTTTTATGAGTGAGTAAAACTCATTCATTCCTAAAACAATTATAAAGGCAAATAATAGTCCGAACGAAATTGGGTGAAATAAAATTGAGCCAACCAACACTAATACAAAGATAGCTCCTGTAAGACTACGTTTTAAAATTTTATTCAAATCTCAATTTTTAAAATAATACTTTAACTGTATTTCAACAGATTCCTTCCTAACTTGTTAGTAATGAATCTGCTTTACTAATACTACCTCATCGATACCCTTAAACAGGAATAGCTAAACTCAAGCAGCGGCATCGTCCTTTTTTTCTTCCGGCTGATCTGCAGGATTCTCTTCAGAAACAGCAGCAGGCGCAGGACTTTCTTCATACAAATGGGTGGTATATTTTCGCTTCCCAAAAATTATTTCCAGGTCCTCGCTAAATATCACTTCCTTCTCTAAAAGTTGTAATGCGAGTTTTTCCAGGCCTTCGTGGTTTTCCTGTAAAACATCTTTTGCTTTATTATAAGCTCTTTCTACAAGCTCGCTAACTTCTTTATCAATAGTTTCGGCAGTTTTGTCGCTATAGGGCTTGGTAAACGCATACTCCGACTGACCTGAAGAATCGTAGAAACTTAGATTTCCGACCTTATCGCTCATTCCGAAATATGCAACCATGGCGTACGCTTGTTTTGTAACCCGCTCAAGATCGTTCAAAGCACCGGTAGATATTTTACCAAAAGTCAAATCTTCAGCAGCACGACCTCCGAGGGTAGCAATCAATTCGTCCATCATTTGCTCGGTGGTTGTAATTTGACGTTCTTCAGGCAGATACCAAGCAGCACCTAACGATTTTCCACGAGGAATAATAGTTACTTTAACCAACGGACTGGCATGTTCGAGCATCCAACTGATCGTGGCATGTCCGGCTTCGTGATAAGCAATCGTTTTCTTTTCTGCCAGCGAAATAATTTTATTTTTCTTTTCCAACCCCCCAACAATACGATCAATCGCATCAAGGAAGTCTTGTTTTTCGACTTGTTTTTTATCTTTCCGGGCAGCAATAAGTGCTGCTTCGTTACAAACATTGGCAATATCGGCACCCGAAAACCCGGGAGTCTGGCGCGATAAGAAATCCACATCCAGGTCTTTTTCCATTTTAATAGGACGAAGGTGAACTTTGAAAATTTCCTTACGCTCGTTTACATCTGGTAATTCAACATGTATTTGACGGTCGAAACGTCCAGCACGCAACAAAGCACGGTCGAGAATATCTGCACGGTTTGTAGCTGCCAGAATTATTACACCGGTATTGGTCGCAAAACCATCCATCTCGGTTAATAACTGGTTAAGAGTATTTTCCCTTTCATCGTTTGCTCCAAAATTTGGATTCCGGCCACGGGCACGACCAATTGCATCAATTTCGTCAATAAATATGATACAAGGAGCTTTTTCTTTTGCCTGCTTAAAGAGGTCACGAACACGCGATGCCCCCACCCCAACAAACATCTCAACAAAATCGGATCCGGAAATTGAAAAGAACGGAACATTCGCTTCGCCAGCTACTGCTTTCGCCAATAATGTTTTTCCGGTACCCGGAGGGCCTACTAATAAAGCACCCTTAGGAATTTTACCTCCCAGCTCCGTATATTTTTTAGGCTTCTTTAGAAAATCGACAATTTCTTTGATTTCCAGTTTCGCTTCCTCTAATCCAGCAACATCTTTAAAATCAATTTTTGCGGTAGTATCTTTATCAAAAATCTGAGCACGCGATTTACCTACGTTAAAAATATTTCCGGCACCGCCACCAGCTCCTCCACTCATCTTTCGGAAAATAAACAGATAAAAAGCCACAATTAAAAGAATAGGCAAAATCCAGGCGAATAAATCCCCAAAGACATCTTTGCGGATTTCATAGTCCTTTGGAACTCCTATTTTTTCGTTAGCTTCACTAAACTGCTTTTCAAAGCTCTCGGCCGAACCAATATTAAAAAAATAATGAGGTCCGCTTTTTGAAACTGAATTCAAGCTTTTTTCGAAAAGGGCTTTATACTTAGGATTTTCAAGTCTGTCCTTTTTTATATAAACTTCAACTTTCTGTTGGTTCGTAATAACAACTACCCTTTCAACATCCCCGGTTTTGAGCATGTCTTTTTCGAAGTTTGACCAATTAGTTTTTTGTGGGCTTCCTCCAAAATTCAGAAATTGAATGGAGAAAAAAACTAACCCAATTAATATATATACCCAATAAATGTTAAATTTAGGCTTGCTCCCTCCGGAACTACTTCCATTGCCATTTTGCGATTGGTTTGGACTGCCTTTTTCTTTATTGTTGTTATCGTTTTTTTGCTTTTTATCAGTCATTGCTATATGTTATATCTTTAATTTACTAAAACCTCATTATGAAACTGAACCGTTCCATCGGCCCATAAACTTTCCAGATTATAAAACTCTCTGGTATCTTTCTGAAATACATGCACTACATAATCAAAATAATCTAACAAAACCCATTGTGCATTCTCATATCCCTGACTCCGCCAGGTTTTTTCTTCCAACGTATCTTCCATCATTTTTTCGATGGAATGAGCAATGGCATTAACTTGAGTATTGGAATCGCCGTGACAAATGATAAAATATCGGCATACGGCGTTATCTAATTTCGAAAGATTGATGCTAATAATATCCTTTCCCTTTTTTTCCTGAATTCCTTTAATTATACACTCAACAAATTTATCTTTTTCCTGTTCGTTTTTTTTACTCACTCCAAAAACATATTAGTTTTTATTTCAAACTGAAATTCTATTTCTAATTTATTGATAAAAAAAGTTGCTTCTAATTCACTAATACCAATTAACGCAATATAAGTTCATTAATTTTCGCAAATGTAATGAATTTTATTATATCATTTTGTACAAGATAAATCAGTAAATTAGCACCCTTGTGACTTAGCCGGTCAAAAACCATGCAATATTATAAAAGCGACAATCTGACCGGATGTTTTAAATTAAAACTACAGAAGTATGGGAAATATTTTTAAGAATAACCGAATAATTCATTTAGATGAAGTTGACTCGACCAATAGCTTTGTAAATTCGAAATATCCGGGGCGCTCATTACCAGAAGGTTCAGTTATTTGGGCAAATAATCAGAAAAAAGGCAAAGGGACAGGTCAAAACAAGTGGCATAGCGAAGCTGGTAAAAACCTTACGTGTTCCATTGTATTGTACCCCGAATTTCTGAGCCCTGACAAACAATTTTATATTTCGAAAGCGCTTTCGCTGGCAGTAGCCGACTTAGTGGGATTATATACTGACAAAGTGTCAATAAAATGGCCAAACGATATTTACGTAGGAGACAAAAAGATTGCAGGATTGCTAATTGAGCATACAATAGAGCGGAATCAAATAAAATCGACCATTGCCGGTATCGGAATAAATGTTAACCAAAAGGTTTTTCCTGAAAGTTTACCAAATCCAATATCACTGGCTAAAGCCACAAAACAAAGTTTCGAATTAGAGGAATTGGTTGTAACACTTTCGGATTTAATCGAATACCGCTACTCTCTCTTAAAAGATGGAGAATTGGAAATGCTGGATGAAAATTACTTAGACTTGCTTTACCGCTATAAAAAGGTGTCGCTATATGAAATCAAAGGAAAAAGGTTTGCAGGTTCCATTGAAGGCGTAGACCCAACCGGCGAATTAGTTATTAAAAACGAAAAAAGCGAATACCTGCATTTCGGCTACAAAGAAGTAGAATATGTTATTGGTTAAGCAAATGGCATTTTTTCAAATCCATCAATTAACACATCTAAAAATTTTTGGACGGGTTTAGCCACCATCATTTTCATCATAGGGTTCATATCCGCTTTAATTGTAAGCTTAACGCGGGTATCATTTGTTTCGACCTGCTTTAACTGAACCCAGAAAAAGAAATTCTGCTTGTTCATACCGTCTCCGGAAATCTTTATATGTTTATATGGCTCCTTTTCAACTATTTTCAGGGCTACATTGCCCATTCCATTTACAGTGAAGCGGCAAGACTCCCCGTCAGATTGCCAGTTGGTTATTTTATCCGCTGGAATATAACTTTTTAGGTTGTTGAAATCCGACAAAAAATCAAAAATTCTTTCGTCTGACAATGCCACTTTACCTATTTTGCTCTCAAATGATGTTTCCATATCGCTGCCTCAATACATTTAATAAAACTATTTTTCCTGCATCCAGGTGGATGGATCTTTACGCCATTCCATTAATGTATCCAGTTGTTCCAATGTAACATATCCTTCCGGAACGGCTACATCTAAAAGCTTTTCATAATTTGTTATCGTTATAAGCTTACATCCGGCCTTTTTGAAATTTTCTTCTGCTAAAGGAAAACCATAGGTAAAAATTGCGACCATTCCCAAAACTTCCGCACCGGCCTTTCGAATCGCCTCTACGGCTTGCAAACTACTCCCCCCTGTGGAAATCAAATCCTCCACAACCACTACTCGCTGATTCGGTCTGATTTCCCCCTCAATGAGATTTTCCATTCCATGTTTTTTAGGAGTTGAACGAACATAAGCAAAAGGGAGATTCATATCCTGAGCTACCAGAGCACCCTGTGCAATAGCCCCCGTAGCAACCCCTGCAATAACATTGGCTTCCGGGAAATTTTGTTTTATCAGTGCCGATAACGCATCGCGAATAGCATCGCGAATTTGAGGATATGATAGGGTTATGCGGTTGTCGCAATATATGGGAGATCTCCAGCCCGATGCCCAGGTGAAAGGTTTTGTAGGTTCTAACTTAATTGCTTTACTTTGTAAGAGGTATTTCGCAATAGTTTTATCAAATTTATACATAATGCAAGCTTATAAAATTTATTTTGGCAACCGTGTTGTTATTTTGACAGGCAAAGTTACTAAAAGCTTTGAAAAGAATGATGGTTTGTTTTATAAGTTCTCCGACAAAACCGAACTACAGGAACTGATTATGGCATTTCACCAGTTTTCTAACATTCCGGTATTATATGTTTTTAATAAAGATACCGACTTGGTTTTAGATCATATTAAATCGTTTCATACCATTTTAGAAGCTGCTGGAGGAGTAATTAAACGCCCCGATGGGAAGTTTTTGGGAATTTTCAGAAATGGAGTTTGGGATTTACCAAAAGGAAAAGTTGAAAAAGGGGAATTTTACAAACAGACTGCTTTACGCGAAGTTCAGGAGGAATGTGGGTTGAAACATATTGAAGTTGGAAAACGTTTAACGGACACCTATCACACCTATCCGCTCAAAGGGAAGCTTGTATTAAAACGCACCATATGGTATGAGATGCACCTGAAAGGCGACGAAACTCCGGTTTTACAGGCTGAAGAAGGAATTACCGATTGCAAGTGGTTCGATTCTGACACTGTTAGCGAAGCACTGAAAAACACATACGAATCGCTGAGAGAGGTTTATAAGACCTTTATCCATAAATGACCTACAGTATCCCTTTTGCTCTAAGCTCGTTAAATAATTTCAGTTCTATGTTTTCGGAAGGAGAAGGAGCAGGTGAAATGGCCATTCGCCCCTCGTTATCTAGTAAAAAGTATGTTGGGAATGCTCTTATATCGTATTCTTTAAGAACATCGGGGTAGTTTCCATAATGCAAAAATGTCCATGGAAGCTGCTTCCCTTTAATGTATTTTTGAGATTCTAAAAATTGCTCATCACCCAATATTGTAATGATAGTGACATGTTCTCCAAATTTTTCATGTATTTTCTTTAATTGCTCAAACTCGGAAATACAGGCATAATTTTGGGTGGTACAAAACATCAGATAAATATACTTTCCCCGAAAATCTTTCAAACTTTTCAATTTCCCCTCTGGATTGTATAAGCTAAAATCCGGGGCTGGGTAGCCCGGCAATAATTTGGTGACCTTTTTCCTTATTTGCTGGCCGGTAGTTTTATGCACAGTAATTTGAGTATTTGCAATAAGGGAATCAAGAACAATTAACAATGCCTCACGCGAAAAATCAGCAGTGTAAAAACCATCGTGAATCCCCTTTAATATCACAAGTTCTTTTAACGAATCGTTTTGAAGAACCTGATCCTGCGATAAGGTTTTCTTTAGACGCGAATAACTTTTGTTCAGGTTAATATCGTCGTAAATTATTCTTCCCTGAGGTGTCCTTCCAAAATAGAGAAAATACTTCTCGTACACCTGATGAAATAATTCGGAATACGAAGGTTGATTGTATAATATTGGCCTATTTAAAAAGTATTCGTTCGAAATTGCTTTGCTTTTGTTTTTGAGGGACATCAAACGCAGAAATCCAATTTTAT
>JAIFLU010000310.1 GCA_020048915.1 Bacteroidota bacterium
TTCTTTTATTTAAGACCTATCTGGGTATTTATTCAGGTTATAAGGGCTGTGCATAAAGTGGGACAAGAATTCAACCTGACTCAGCCTGTTCATTTATAATTGGGCAATTACTACCTTGATTGAAATCGAAATTAGATAATTAACTAACTTATAATCCAGCGTCTTAAACGTTAAAAGTCTTTTCAGCTAAAACTTGTTATTTTTTAATATTAGTACCTCTAAAGCCAAAGACTATCATCGGAAACAATATAAATTGACTGGTATTTCAGCAATCAAAAAACATGCAAACTATTCCTTTACTTTTGATGCCAAATTTCTTAAATTCGTGTAGATTTTTCAAAACGACCCAAATGCTAAGTTCTTTAGTCAACCATTGCCTTTTTTTGAATAGCTCCCACTCTTTGGTTCGTTTTGCTTCGGAAATATCGTAGAAAATGCGGGACGAAACTTCAATTTTTTAAACAATTCGGTTAAGACAATTGGAGTCGGGGAAATATTCCGGGTTTGAGGTCTATAAATTTATTTCTTCATGAAACTTTCATAACCGGACAAATACCTGCGTGAGGAATCCTATGATTCACAACCAGTTTGTGTTTCAATTTGCCTAGTAATTGGAACTTTTTGTCAGCATAAACTGACAATAAATTTACTTCGTTTAGCCAGAATAAGGCCTCTATTAATTAACCAAAAATCCTGAAAATGAAAATGTTGCTTTTTTATTCCATAAAAGGAAGTTTGTTTATGCTACCTTTTTTGGTCAGCGGACAGTCGTCTATGCCAGAAACCACACTACCCATAAACTGGGTTCGGTCGGGAACCGATTTAGCCAGTTATACCATGGGAATAAGTAATCAAAACAGCCACTCGGGTAATCAATCTGTTTTTATAAAATCTCTCCAACTGGCAACCAATGAAGAATATGGCACCTTGGCGACAACGGTAAAACCAGGAAAATATCGGGGGAAAAAGATTAAATACTCGGCCTGGCTCAAAACCGAAGAAGCCGATTCAGCTTGTCTGTGGATGCGAATTGACAGTCCCAAAGGAATAACTTTGAATTTTGATAACATGCGTTGCCGGGGAGTTCATGGCACTACCGACTGGCATAATAATTCCATTATTCTCTATGTACCCGATTCGGCATGTCAGATCAGCTATGGTTTTTACATTCTTGGTAAAGGTGCTGCCTGGATGGATGATGTAGAATTCGACATTGCTCCGGACAGTATGGCTCTTACCGATTTGATAAAAGGCGATTTCAGCTGCAGAATTCCCGGATTCAAACCTTCCCAGAATACAAAGAAGGAACCATACGATACCGGGTTTGAAAATTAAAAAATGATGGCCTTGCTATTTGCAGACTAACCAGAATGCTAGCCAAAAGAAAATTGCCTCTGGTAGATTTATTAATGCATTAATTCACTAATTTTGATCAGATAGCTCAAAGACTACTCTGTAATGTCATTCTAGTAATAACCCGATTTTCTTAATTCATTATGTAACATCCATGTTAAGTAGCCCAACACACAAGGGAATGACTATAAGGATGTTCCATGTGACCTTAATTTAAAAATCAAAAAATAGACACATGAATAAACTTAACCGCAATTTTCGTTGTTTTCGATTAACGTTTTGGATAGTATTCATGGTATTAGGACTTGGAAATGCATCCGGTCAAAAGTCCAATCAACCAATTTTAGGTTATCGTACTGTCGAAATCTTAAAAATCAATACCCTTCAGTTTAAAGACCTGAATAAAAATAATAAACTCAATAAATACGAAGATTGGCGATTGCCAGTTGATGATCGGATTACCGACCTTATTGACCAAATGACGCTGGAAGAGAAAATTGGTTTTATGCTCATCAGTACCACGCGTTTAGCCGGAGACAATTCCTTTCAGGCAAATGCACCCAAAACAGAGATTACCAGTGGTTTTAACGAAGAAGATCTGGTTCAAACCACCAATATGTTTACCCGTAAACCATTGCCCTATCCTATCGTAACTGCTGCTGGCACCACAAAAGGTGTTTTAACAAATCATTTGCGCCATTTCATTTTACGGGCGAATACCAGTGCAAAAACAATTGCCGGGTGGTCGAACAACCTCCAGGCATTATCCGAAAGTTCCCGATTGGGCATTCCATCGATTGTAGCTTCTAACCCCCGAAATCATATTACTGCCGATGCTTCTATAGGTTTGAGTGTTGGTACAACAGTGTTTTCAAAATGGCCTGGAGAATTGGGACTGGCAGCCATGCGCGATTTGAAACTTACCCGTGAATTTGCCGAAATAGCAGCAAAAGAATGGTCGGCCGTTGGTTTACGAAAAGGATATATGTATATGGCCGATTTAGCAACCGAACCGCGTTGGCAGCGCATTGAAGGCACCTTTGGTGAAGATGCCGACCTGGCTTCGAATATGATCAGGGAAATTGTGTTAGGATTTCAGGGCAAAAAATTAGGCCACCACTCTGTTGCGCTGACCACAAAGCATTTTCCGGGTGGAGGACCGCAGGTTGACGGACAAGACCCTCATTTTGACTGGGGAAAAGATCAACATTACCCGGGCGGAATGTTCGAATATCACCTCAAACCGTTTAAAGCTGCTATTGATGCCGGCACCTCTGCTATAATGCCTTACTATGCAAAACCAATAGGCACAGCCTATGAGGAGGTTGGGTTCTCTTTCAACTCGGGTATTATTAATGATTTATTGCGCAAGAAAATGGGGTTTAAGGGAATAATTAATTCCGATACCGGTCCAATTGAGATGATGCCCTGGGGAGTTGAAAATCTTTCGATTCACGAACGTTACCAAAAGGCAATTCAATGTGGTGTAGATATTTTTTCGGGATCGGCCGACCCAACCTTATTGCTCGAAACAGTGAAAAAAGGATTAGTGACCGAAGAACGAATAAATGAATCGATTACCCGATTATTGCGCGAAAAATTTGAATTGGGATTGTTCGAAAACCCTTATGTTGATGCCGAAAACGCAGCAAAAGTAGTCGGTAATTCCGAATTTCAGAAGAAAGCCGATCTGGCCTTGCGCAAGTCAATTGTACTACTTCGAAACAATGCAAGCATTTTACCCCTCGCAAAAAACACAAAAGTGTATTTCGAGACCTATTTGGATAATGGCCGGGGCAAAAACCCGATCACCATCCTGAAACCTGAAACCACCAAATGGAACC
This sequence comes from Bacteroidota bacterium, assembly GCA_020048915.1. Taxonomy (GTDB): domain Bacteria; phylum Bacteroidota; class Bacteroidia; order Bacteroidales; family JAAUTT01; genus JAAUTT01. Next base: position 3,198 of record JAIFLU010000310.1, read on the forward strand.
TTGAATTTGTATCTACCAAAGAAGAAGCCGATGTGGTTTTATTGTGGCTGATGCCCAGTGGCGGCAGTTTATTCTCATCGGCTGGTAAACCTATTGAATTGTCCTTATCGAAAAATAAAATTGATATTGCCCATGTGAATGAACTTCTAAATGCCAAACCTACCATTGTTGTTATAAACTATACCAGCCCTTGGATAATTGATGAAATTGACAACCCGAATGCAAAAACCATTTTGGCAACATTTGGAACATCCACCGAAGCATTGCTGGATGTTGTAAGCGGAGAGTTCAATCCAACCGGTAAAATGCCTTTTACGACCCCCGTTTCGGAAAAAGTTGTTCTCGAAAACAAATCGGATGTTCCGGGATTTATGAAACCCAAAGGGTACGCGCTCTTTACATTTGGGGATGGGTTGAGCTATAAATAGTTAATTGCGAAATTCTATTTGCAGCCGATGGTATATTCTCCTTGTTTTTTCGTGAGATATTATTTTAACTGCATTTTCATGTCGACCTTTCGACTCCGCTCAAGGTGACATTTGCTCTCCGTATTATAACCGGTGGATGTTTGGATTTATTCTACTGACAAATTAGATTTTTCAACTTTTACTACCCCATCCCTAAAGGGTGAAAAGTTGAAAAATCAACCTGCTCCCTTTAGGGTTAGGGGTAATCAGGTTGATTTTTCTTTGAATCTGTCAAAGTAGAATTAGTTAATGGATTAAACAAGTGTTTATATTTGCAACCGTTAAATAACACGAATTTCAGCTATGGCAAGCCAAACCGATATTATTCTTTGCGATTTCAACAATCCGCTTCATCGCAATAAGGTTATTGAATTAATCGACTCCTACATGCGCGACCCCATGGGAGGCGGAAAACCGATGCCAGAGCAAAATAAACAAGCACTGGTAGATGGACTTGCGAACCATCCGGGGGCATTTGTATTATTTGCGGTTAAAAACAACGAATTTATTGGGGTTACAACCTGCTTTGTTCACTTTTCGACATTTAAAGTAAAGCCTTATATCAACATTCATGATATCGCGGTTCTTCCTTCTTTCCGCGGATTAGGAATCGGCCGAAAGCTCCTTCAAAAAGTCATTGAAATTGCCCAGGAACGCAATTATTGCAAAGTGACCCTGGAAGTGCGCGATGATAATAAAAACGCACAGGTGTTATATAATAGTCTGGGATTTAACGATTGCGAACCAAGAATGTATTATTGGGAGAAATTGGTTTGAGGATTATAAAATTCAAGATCTTCGGAATTCTTTAAATGTTCTAAGTAAAAAGTAAGTTAATTGTCGCATTTCGACTCCGCTCAATGTGACAATTAACTGATTTTCATTGGAAAACATAAAATCAAGGCCCTGCCCTGCTTTTTACACAGCCTCAGCATTCATATTGATTTATGCTGAATTACTTTTCAAATTTCGAACTATAGGTTCTTTCTCCCCGGATAAACCTTTAATGCTTCCGAAAGGCATTTCATTGCTTTTTCCAGATCGTCCACATTTAATACATACGCCAAACGAACCTCATCGGTTCCTTTGTCATCTGATGAATAAAACCCATTGGCAGGAGCTACCATGACGGTTTGGTTTTGATATTCAAAATCGCTAAGCAGCCATTTTGCAAACTTTTCGGCATCGTCTATCGGTAACCGGGCTATTACATAAAACGCCCCGCTGGGTTTTGGACAAACTACCCCCGGAATTTTATTAAGCGCTGCAACTAAAAAATCACGTCTTTTGACATACTCTGCTTTTACCCCTTCGTAGTATTCATTATCCAAATCGAGAGCAGCTTCGCCGGCGATCTGACCAAGAACCGGTGGACATAAACGCTGTTGTCCAAGTTTCAGGGCAGCACTAATTACTTCTTTGTTCCGCGATACTATTGTTCCTACTCTTATTCCGCAGGCACTAAAGCGCTTCGACAAGGAATCTATCATTACTACGTTCTGTTCTATTCCTTTTAGGTTCATCCCCGAAAAGTGTTTACGCCCATCGTAACAAAACTCCCGGTAAACTTCGTCCGAAAACAGAAACAAATCGTACTTTTTAACCAAATAGCTCAAAGCTTCCAATTCCTGCTCGGTGTATAAGTAACCGGTAGGATTATTCGGATTGCAAATAATAATAGCCTTCGTTTTGGGAGTTATCAGCTTTTCGAATTCTTCAATTGGAGGAAGTGCAAATCCGGTTTCAATAGTAGAACGTAAGGGTACAATAGTTATTCCTGCTGAAAGCGAAAAACCTAAATAATTTGCATAAAAAGGCTCGGGTAGAATTACTTCTTCGCCTGGATTCACGCAACTTAACATCCCAAAAAGCAGCGCTTCCGATCCTCCCGATGTCACTAAAATATCCGAGTAATCGACTTCAATACCTACCTTATGATAATATGCCGCCATTTTTCTTCTGAACGATTCGTCGCCCGCTGAATGCCCATATGAAATGGTTTTCATACGAAAGTTTTTAATTGCATCAATTGCAACCGGAGGAGTGGGCAAATCGGGATTGCCAATGTTTAAATGATACACAATCCTTCCTTTTTGCTTAGCAACTTCAGCAAACGGTACCAATTTCCGGATAGGGGAAGCTGGCATCTGTTGACCTTTTTCAGAGATTTGAGGCATGTTGTGAATTAATTAATTTATACTTTTTATAATTGCAATGCTTACTATTTTTTCCAGGAACATAAAGTTACCAATTTCATTTGGTCAAGAAACAAAAAAAAATCATCCCAATATCATGATTTTTCTTTCGTATGTTGGTAAAAACAAAAATACCAAGCACAATACCTTAAACCGCGAATGCTGCAAGTGCCGCAATTGCTGTAAAAGCGAAAAACCGAATATTGGGATGATTATAAAACATTAAAATAGTATAAGCTATTTTTGTGAAGTAGCCTCTTTTGGGGTATTGTTCTCTACATTACCCTTAATTGTTAAAATAATTTTCGGGGTTTTAGCATTTGATGTTATATAAATGCTTTTATTAAAAGAACCAACAATTTTAGTATTATACTTCACCTTGATAACAGCCTTTTCGCCCTTTTTAATAGGTAATCGTGGCCATTCAGGAGTGGTGCATCCGCAGGAAGATCTGACATCGCTTAAAACAAGTGGTTCCTTCCCCGTGTTTTTGAATTCGAAATCAAATGTACCATTACCATCATAAGGAATTGTTCCAAAATCGTGAACAGTTGTGGTTGAGAACGTCATTTCAGGGGCATTTTTATCCTCTCCGGTTGCTGGTGCAGTTGCTGTTTGGCAAGAAACCAATCCGGAAAATGACACTATGTAAACCAATGTAATTAACAGCTTTTTCATAGCATTAATATTTGAGTAACAAAATGAATAGTTTTTTGATATTATGATGTTTGTCGTTATTAAAAACGCTGCAAAGGTAATTAAAATCTCTGCCCGTTATTCTGCAAAACCCAATTTTTTATTTGCGCCAAGCAATTTTAACGTCTTTTATTTGACAGGAAATTTATATTTTTACGCCTTGCACTTAAAAAATATAATGTTTTAACAATCATGGAGATTCCTTCGAAATACGATCCTAAACAGGTAGAAAACAAATGGTACCAATACTGGATGGATCACAAATTCTTCCGCTCTGTTCCTGATCATCGCGAACCATATACCATTGTTATTCCTCCCCCAAATGTAACCGGAGTATTGCACATGGGCCATATGCTTAACAATACCTTACAGGATGTATTAGTGCGGCGCGCCCGGATGATGGGCAAAAATGCCTGCTGGGTGCCCGGTACCGATCATGCTTCTATTGCCACCGAAGCTAGGGTTGTTGCGAAATTGGCTTCCGAAGGAATTAAAAAGAACGACCTCTCACGCGAAGAGTTCCTAAAACATGCCTGGGAGTGGAAAACCAAACATGGTGGAATTATTCTCGACCAGTTGAAAAAACTGGGAGCTTCGTGCGATTGGGACCGAACAAAATTCACCATGGACCCCGATATGTCCGAAAGTGTGATTCAGGTTTTTATCTCGCTGTACAACAAAGGGTATATATACCGGGGTGTTCGGATGGTAAACTGGGATCCACAGGCCCTGACTGCTGTTTCGGACGAAGAAGTAAATTTCAAAGAAGTAAATTCGAAATTATACTACATCAACTATAAAATTGCCGGCACGAGCGATTTCGTTACCATTGCTACTACCCGCCCCGAAACCATTCTGGGCGATACCGCAGTTTGCATTCATCCCGACGATGAACGGTACAAAAAACTTCATGGAAAGAAAGTGCTGGTTCCGCTTATAAACCGCGAAGTACCAATCATTACCGACACGTATGTGGAACGCGAATTTGGTACTGGAGTATTGAAGGTCACTCCTGCTCATGATATTAATGACTATGAGCTGGGACAAAAGTATAATCTCGAAATAATCGATATTTTTAACGATAACGGAACACTCAACGAAAAAGCTCAGCTTTATATCGGGGAGGATCGCTTTACCGTTCGCGAAAAAATTGTTGTTCAGCTTAAAGAAGCTGGTCAAATTGCAAAAATTGAGGAATACATCAATAAAGTTGGATTTTCGGAACGCACCAATGCCGTTATTGAGCCAAAACTCTCGATGCAGTGGTTTGTAGAAATGAAAAAACTTTCGGAACCAGCGTTGGAAAATGTTTTAAACGACAAAATCCAACTTGTACCTGCAAAGTTTAAAAATACCTACCGCCATTGGATGGAAAATGTAAAAGACTGGTGTATTTCCCGACAATTGTGGTGGGGACAACAAATACCTGCTTATTACATAAATAATACGAATGAGTTTGTGGTAGCTGCTTCTATGGAAGAAGCGCTGGTGTTGGCAAAACAAAAGACCAACAACCCTGCATTAACAATTGATCAACTCAAGCAGGAAGGGGATGTGGTCGACACCTGGTTCTCATCCTGGTTATGGCCCATTGCTGTGTTTGATGGCATTCGAAAACCCGACAATGCGGAGATCGAGTATTATTATCCAACGAGCGATTTAATTACTGCTCCTGATATTTTGTTTTTCTGGGTTGCCCGCATGATTATTGCCGGATACGAATTCCGTGGAGATATACCATTCCATAATGTATATCTCACAGGAATGGTGCGCGACAAACTCGGTCGTAAAATGAGTAAATCACTGGGAAACTCTCCCGATCCGCTCGACCTGATTGAAAAATATGGGGCAGATGGCGTTCGCGTGGGGATGTTATTATGCTCCCCAGCCGGAAACGATTTGCCATTTGATGAAGGATTAACCGAGCAAGGCCGAAATTTCGGTAATAAAATATGGAATGCCTTCCGCCTGGTTCAATCGTGGAATATAGACCAAACTATCCCCCAACCGGAGGCTTCCAAAATCGCTATCGACTGGTTCAATCATGTGTTAAATCAAACCATAGTTTCGTTGGATGATCAGTTTGGTAAATACCGAATTTCAGAAGCCTTGATGCAGGTTTACAAACTTTTCTGGGATGAGTTCTCCTCCTGGTACCTCGAGATTATTAAACCTGCATACCAACAGCCTATCGATGCTCAAACTTATCAGGCAACCACCGAATTCTTCGAAAAACTGCTCAAACTATTGCATCCGTTTACTCCATTTATTACGGAAGAAATATATCATTTCCTTCAAGAACGGAAAGATGGCGATAGTATTATGAATACTGCCTTGCCGAAAGCTGGGAACTATAACGAAGAGTTTATCGGACAATTCGAACTGGTAAAAGAAATTGTTGGTGCGTTGCGCACTGTTCGTCAGGACAAGAATATTCCGAACAAAGATGCGCTCAAACTTCAGGTGTTGAAAAACGAACAGCGCCCAATCGCCTTCGATGCCGTAGTTAAAAAATTGGGTAATCTTTCGGAAATTGAAAACCTTGATGCTAAACCCGAAGGATCGGTTTCGTTTCTTGTAAAATCGGTGGAATATTTTGTTCCGCTCGAAGGGAAAATTGACATTGAGGAAGAATTGAAGAAACTAAATGCCGACTTGGAATACACCATAGGCTTTTTAGCTTCGGTTAATAAAAAACTTTCGAACGAAAAATTTGTAAACAGCGCTCCGCAGCAGGTTGTGCAGGCTGAACAAAACAAGCGGACCGATGCTGAAACTAAAATTAAGGCGTTGGAAGAACGAATAGCATCATTAAAGTAATCCGAAAATAAAATTAAACACAGAGATGTGAAGGCATCGAGGAAAACCTTATTTCAGTTATCATTTCCTCTAAATCTCTGTGTTTAACCCTTTATTCAATAAGTTAAAAAAATACAATAGAAACATTATTTCTACCGTTCAATTGAAAAATTGGCCTAAGTGATTATTTATTTTCGTGCCATATACCCAATTTGAATATCTTTGTACCCTAAAATTTTAGAGGAAGAAAAGTTACATGGACCACATCAGAAATTTCTGTATTATAGCCCATATCGACCATGGGAAAAGCACCTTGGCCGACCGTTTGATTCAGGCCACACACACTCTCGCCGATCGCGATTTTCAGGATCAGGTGCTCGATAGCATGGACCTTGAGCGTGAGCGGGGAATAACTATAAAAAGTCACGCCATACAAATGTCGTATAACCAGGATGGTAAGGATTATATCCTTAACCTTATTGACACTCCCGGCCATGTCGACTTTTCGTATGAAGTTTCCCGATCCATTGCCGCCTGCGAAGGCGCTTTATTAATTGTGGATGCCACGCAGGGAATTCAGGCACAAACTATTTCGAACCTCTATCAGGCAATCGATCATGGCCTCGAAATAATTCCGATCCTAAATAAAATGGACATGGCTGCCGCTATGCCCGAAGCAGTAAAAGATCAAATTGTAGACCTGATTGGCTGCGAACGCGATACTATCCTGGAAGCCAGCGGAAGAACAGGTATGGGGGTAGATGCTATTCTGGAGAATATCATCAAGCGCATTCCTCCTCCAAAAGGTGATTTAAATGCCCCATTACAGGCCCTCATTTTCGATTCGGTTTTTAACCAGTTTCGAGGAATTGTTGCCTATTTTAAAATTATGAACGGGTCCATCCGTCCCGGCGACCATGTTAAGTTTTTTAATGCTGGCAAAGAATACTATGCCGACGAAGTGGGAGTTTTAAAACTAAAATACGAACCCCGCGATTATTTGGGTTATGGCGATGTAGGCTATATTATTTCAGGTATTAAAACTGCCCGCGAGGTAAAGGTAGGTGATACCATTACCCATGTTGATAATCCCTGCTCCGAAGCTATTTCCGGATTTTTGGAAGTAAAACCAATGGTTTTTGCCGGGATATACCCAACCGATGCCGACGATTACGAAGAGTTACGATACTCTATTGAGAAACTTCAACTCAATGATGCTTCTCTTACCTTTATACCTGAATCGTCCGCAGCATTAGGATTTGGTTTTCGTTGCGGTTTTCTCGGATTGTTACACATGGAAATTATCCAGGAGCGGCTCGATCGCGAATTCGACATGGACGTAATTACCACGGTTCCCAACGTTTCGTACCGTGTTTACACCACCAAGGACGAAATTATTGATGTACATAACCCATCCGGCCTTCCCGGCCCTACAGTTATAGACTATATTGAAGAACCTTACATGATTGCCCAGGTAATTACCCAGGTAGATTATGTTGGCTCTATCATGAAGCTTTGCATTGACAAACGTGGAACATTAAAGAATCAGGTATATCTGACCACCGACAGGGTTGAACTAACCTTTGACATGCCATTGGCCGAAATTGTATTTGATTTTTACGATAAACTAAAAAGCATTTCGAAAGGATATGCATCCTTCGACTATCATATTAATGGTTACCAGCGCGCAAAGCTTGTAAAACTCGACATTTTATTAAATGGCGAGAATGTAGATGCATTGTCGGCGCTTATCCATCAGGATAATGCCTATGACTTTGGTCGCCGTATCTGCGAAAAATTGAAAGAACTCATACCCCGCCAGCAGTTTGACATTGCTATCCAGGCAGCCATTGGGGCTAAAATTATTGCCCGCGAAACCATAAAAGCTGTCCGGAAAGACGTTACAGCCAAATGTTATGGGGGTGACATTTCCCGTAAACGGAAATTACTCGAAAAGCAAAAGAAAGGTAAAAAACGGATGCGGCAAATTGGCAATGTAGAAGTTCCTCAATCGGCATTTCTAGCGGTATTGAAACTGGATTAATTGTTCCCGAAGGAAGACATAGCAGCACTCTCTCATTGCACTCTTTGTCCAAGGGAATGCGGAGCAAATCGGTTTTCATCTCAGCTCGGTTATTGTAAAAGTGATGCCGGATTTCATATATCCTCCATTTGTGCTCATAAAGGGGAAGAGCCTGTAATTTCAGGTGCAAAAGGAATTTGCAATATATTCTTTTCGCATTGCAATCTCCAATGTGTATATTGTCAAAACCACGAAATCAGCAGCAATAGTGCTGCAATTTTTGAAAAGACAATGCCTTTCGAAGAGGTTATTTTGACTATAAAGAAGACCCTGGCTCAAACTGAAAACATTGTTGGATTCGTTTCTCCCTCCCATTTTATTCCGCATGTTAAAGCCATCATAACAAAATTAAGGGAAGATGGCCTGAATCCGATTTTTGTTTATAACACCAATGGTTATGACAAAGTTGAAACATTAAAAAGTCTTGAAGGGCTTATTGATGTTTATCTTCCCGATTTTAAATATGCTAACCCCGAGTTATCGTTCCAATATTCGCAAGCGCGTAACTATCCTGAAATAGCGAAAGCTGCCTTAAAGGAGATGTTTCGTCAGAAAGGAGCCACACTCAGCTTAAATGAAGATGGCATAGCCGATTGGGGCATTATTGTCCGTCATCTGGTATTGCCAAATGCTCTCGAAAATTCAATTGAAGTGCTGAATTATATTGCCAGAGAAATATCTCCCAAGCTTCATATTTCCTTAATGGCCCAATATTATCCAACTGACAAGGCGAAAACAATTCCTTCGCTTACCAGAACCATTACCCAGGAAGAATATAACAGCGTTGTTGACGCATTTCACAAATTTGGCTTTTACAACGGTTGGATTCAGGAATTAGAAAGCCAGGAACACTATCGTCCCTCCTTTCGCGATGAACATCCGTTTGAAGATTAGCCGCTTTTTCAAAATACTTTAGTAATTTGCAATCGATTTATAGCAGGTTGTGTTTTAAAACCCGATTCATATAAGCTTACTAACTTCTACTTTCATGAAAAATATTTTGTTCTCCCTTGCCTTTGCATTTCTGCTGATTCCGATTTTACCAGCACAACAAAAAGCCAACTCACCATTTGTGAAAGTAAATGGTACCCAATTGGTTTTAGATAATGCACCCTATTATTTTTGCGGTACCAATTTTTGGTATGGCTATTATTTAGGTTCCAAAGGAATTACCGGAGACAGGGAACGGTTAAAACGCGAACTCGACCAACTGGTTGAATTGGGAATTAACAACCTGCGGATTTTAGCGGCCTCAGAAGCCTGCGAGTACGATGGCACTTTAAAACCTGCCATTCAACCCTCCAAAGGAGTTTATGATGAGGAACTGCTCGATGGCCTCGACTTTTTACTTGCGGAAATGGGCAAGCGTAAGATTTATGGGGTACTGTTTTTAAATAATTTCTGGCAGTGGAGTGGCGGAATGTCGCAATATGTCTCGTGGATAGATGGATCAAAATTGGTAGACCCTACAAAAGGCGAGTGGAATAAGTTTTACGATTATACTTCCTCCTTTTACTCGAACCAAGCGGCTAACGAACTTTGGCATCGGTATATACATATGCTGGTGAACCGGGAAAATAATTATACCGGGAAATTATACAAAGATGACCCCACGATTATGTCCTGGCAGTTAGCAAACGAACCTCGTGGTGGTGAAGGAATGAATGGCATGAAAAACATTGAGTCCTTCTACCGTTGGGTTGACCAATCGGCTGCTTATATTCATTCTCTCGACAATAACCACCTGGTATCGTCGGGAAGCGAAGGTACCATTGGCACCAAAGGAAATACTGAAATTTTCGAAAAAGCTTACCAATCGAAAAACATCGATTATTTAACATTTCACCTATGGGCTAAGAACTGGGGGTGGTTTAATGCTCAAAAATATGCCGAAACGGTAAAGACCTCTAAAACAAAGGCCGCGAAATATATCACCGATCACATTGAACTCGCCCGCAAAATGGGGAAACCTATTGTACTGGAAGAATTCGGCCTCGACCGTGATTTAGCCAAATGCATGCCCGGCACGCCAACAACGGCGCGCGACGAATATTATCAACATATTTTTAACCTGATAGCAGAAAGTGCCAAAACAAACTCTCCTTTAATGGGTTCCAACTTTTGGGGATGGGCTGGTGAGGCAATTCCAGCCTCTGCCGATGGTAAAGTTATCGCGACCAGTCCATTTTTAGCCGATCCCTGGCAGGAACCACAAGGATTGAACTCGGTATTTAAATCGGACACAAGTACTGTGAGCATTATTAAGGAACATGCAGAGAAGATGAAGGGGATGGGAAAGTAAAGTTGTCCCTATTTCATGATCCCAATATTAAAGAATAAATTCCTAATTTATTTGTAACAATGCTGAAATGAAAAACAAGCTTACAAACAGGACAAAGCCTTTAACAGAACTGAAAAAAAAGGAGTTTTTAGATCAACATTTAAAATACCGTCTAAAAATAATGAATACATACAAACTAATTAATAAAGATAGCCCCGACTTTCAAAGCAAAATTCCATTAGAAATATTAGGTAGAATAAATGATTGTAGTGCTGAAGCAGCAAGAATTACGTGTCGTATGTTTATAGAATTTATGGGACTACGAACTAGTAAAGGGAATCTGATATCTGACAAAGACTATTGGGCACTCGATGGTAATTCTTATGAGGTAAAGATTGTTGACCTTGGAGGAAAATGGGTTGATCCAAATGTCTTAACTTCTAAAGAACAAATATTATTAACAAAAACATATGAAACAGGAAATAAGGCTACAGCACATCTAACCCATAATGCACCATTTGGAGGAGACCACGAAATAATTTATGAAAGTATTGATTTAATTAATAGACTTTTAAAAACAAATTTGTTTGAAATTGTTGGACAAAATGTAGATTATCAATAGAACTGTATATACTAATCACTACAATTAATTTGATTGAAAAAAATAGAATTAGTTAGTTGAAAAATCTAATTTTAGATATGACCGAAAGCTTAAAAAAATATAATACCATCGGATGTTGCGGGATTGATTGTGGATTATGCCCACGGTTTCATACAAAAGGCGATTCGGCCTGTCCCGGATGCGGGGGATTGAACTTTAAGGAAAAACATCCTTCCTGCGGATTTGTAACGTGTTGTGCTATTAAAAAGGGATTGGAGGTATGTTCCGAGTGTACCGATTATCCATGCAGCAGGTTCGATTCCGAGCGAAATGGATATGATTCATTTGTAACTCATCAAAAAATCTTTTCAAATCATGATTTCATAAGGAGCAATCGGATAGATACATTTATAGACCAACAAAAAATTCGAATGAACATTCTGATAGATTTCTTAACGAATTATGACGATGGACGTTCAAAGAGTTTTTTCTGCCTTAGCTGTGCTTTGCTACCTCTGGAAAAACTATTTGAAACTCACAGATGGATGGTGAATCTTAGTAATTCAATAGAAATTAAAGATAAAAACAAACAACTGAAAGATCGTTTACAGGAAATAGCAGAGGACTTGAAAATAATGTTGAAATTGAATAATAAGAAATAATGAACTAGATTACAATCAAATATTTATAACAATTGTTGTCCGGTAAAAAGTTGTTAATTCTTACAAAAACATGTAATATAACGGATTACAAACAGGTCGCCCCGCTGGGGCTTATTTTTGACAAGTATATATTTTTACAACAAACAGGACGTCGCTACACGACTAAAAAAAGCAGCGTAGCTGCGAACTGTTTGTAGACAAACGAATACAACAAATGGCTCTAAGCCGCA
>JAIFLU010000290.1 GCA_020048915.1 Bacteroidota bacterium
AAAAATTTTTTCAATATGGCTATTAGTTATAGTTTTGAAATATAAGCTTGTTGGTAACGGTTATAAGTTTTATCAATTTACAGGTTCAATGTCTTGGGATGAAATTTTACAAATTTTGCCAAGGATATTTATTAATTCTTTACTATTTGCCTTAGTGACATTAATTATAAGGAAATATCAATAATAAAATATTTGTCACAAAACGCTGGTCAAACAAATACGTCAAACCATGAATCTAATTATGAAGGCTAAAAACATTATCCATGAATGGGTAAATAGAAGCAAAGTAAAGATGTAAATGTTAATAAAGTAGCTCTTTACATAAAACGAAAAAGGCCGTGCTTCCCAGAACCGCCTTTTCAATGAATAACTACTAACTAACTACTACTACTATGTATGATTATGTCTTTATTATCAGTTTTGTTTACAAGTCTCGTTTACGTCGATTATCCTTTTTAGGTTTGTTTTTTTTAAATCTTTTTTGAAAATTATTATTTCTGTATTATTACCGAGTTTTTTCGATACCAGAAATAGCCCAGAAAAGACCCAAAATAATTGCGGTGTATATTTTTGTGAATATTTTCATGATGCTATGTATTAAAATTTATGATACAAACATACAATGCCAATTCGTTAATATCCTTTAAGTAATGTTAAGAATTGTTAATTCATTTCAAAGCCATACTGAAGTAAATTATCTTTGTGCATTATGACAAAGAAATGGATTATCGTATTAATTTTTGCCATTGGGCTGGCTATGATTGGACTTATTACCGCCCAATTGTTCTGGATTAAGCAAGCATTTGAACTTAAGGAGATGCACTTTGGCCAGTTAGTGAACAATTCGTTGATTAGCGTAAGCAAACAGTTACAAGAAAGAGAAATTGCCAAGGATGTTCTTAATGCTGTAGAACTGTCAGATGTTGCTACCCCTAAGGTTCCTAAAAATAAACTATATAGTCCAAAATCTTCCGAAATTATTGATTCCTCTGCTTTTATTTCTGGCTATAGTTCCGAAATAAATGCCCACATGAATGTGGATACGAATGAAATACATTTTACACAGGAGCTGGTAATAAGTGAGCAAGGATATATCTTTTCGTCGAATCAAACAGATCCTTTTAAATATGAAGAAAGTTTAAAAATTCGGCAAAAGATCCTGAATGATATTGAAAATGATCAGGGCCATCGCAAAAAATTTGTAGACAAAGTGATGCGCAAGCTAAGCAAGTCGAACCAAAACATCGGAGCCCGAATCAAAAACGTAGAATTATTTCATGCTATTAGCGGAGAACTTGCAAATGCCGGCATTTTTTTACCCTGCGAATATGCAGTTGTGGATGATCAAAAACATGCGCTGTTAAAATCGAAAAACTTTGAATTCACCCAAAACAATAAATACTATTCGAGCAGGTTATTTCCCGATGATTATATATCGAAATCCTTTTACCTTGTACTATACTTCCCTTCACAGAAAGACTTCATACTTCGTACAATTGGATACATGGGAACTTCATCGATAATTCTTACTTTCTTTATCCTCTTAATATTTGGATTTACGGTTTTTGTAATTATTCGGCAAAAGCGGATTTCTGAAATCCGAAATGATTTTGTCAGCAATATGACGCATGAGCTTAAAACGCCTATTTCCACCATATCACTGGCATCTCAAATGCTAAATGACAAATCGATTCCCATTGAATCGAAAAACTTAACCAATCTTGCCGGGGTAATTTCAGATGAGACAAAACGGCTCAGTATTCAGGTAGAAAAAGTGCTTCAGATGGCAGTTTTCGAGAGAGGGAAAATAGTGCTAAAAATCAGGCAACTCGATATTCACGAGTTAATTACCAATGTTGTCAAAAATTTTATTATCCAGGTACGAAATCGGAATGGACAAATTGTAAAGAACCTCGATGCGGAATTTTCATTGGTAAATGTTGATGAGGTGCATTTTTCAAATGTATTGTTAAATCTTTGCGACAATGCAATTAAATATAGTAAGGGGCAACCTCTAATTACCATTTCGACCAGAAATAAAAAAAACTGGATAATAATTACCGTTGAAGATAATGGTATTGGCATAAGCAAAGCTAACCAAAAGCGTATATTTGAGAAGTTTTACCGGGTTTCGACCGGCAATATTCATAATGTAAAAGGGTTTGGGCTTGGATTAAGCTATGTTAAAAAATTAGTAGAAGAGCATGGTGGAAAAATAACGCTCCAGAGCGAAATGAATGTTGGAACAACCTTTGAAATCTGGATTCCTGTAATTAAATAATTAGAACTATGAACGCTAAAATTAGGGTATTGCTTGCAGAAGACGACCAAAACCTCGGTTCGCTATTAAAAGAATATTTGCAGGCAAAAGAATATGAAACTGATTTATTCCCCGATGGCGAAAAAGCTTTTAAAAGCTTTCAGCGAAGCTTTTATGACATCTGCATTCTCGATATAATGATGCCTTTGAAAGATGGGTATACGGTTGCAGCAGAAATAAGGGCTATTAATAAAGATATACCAATCATTTTCCTAACTGCCAAATCGTTAAAAGAGGATGTTTTGGAGGGATTCAAATTGGGTGCAGACGATTACATTACAAAGCCTTTTAGCATGGAAGAACTGCTATTCAGGATAGAAGCTATTTTACGGCGAACAAAGCCCGATTTTAGGCAGTCGAATCAAACAGTTTATAAAATTGGTGGTTACACCTTCGATTTTCAGAAACAAATTTTACAAAACGAAGCCAATAATCACAAATTAACCACTAAAGAGTCGGAATTGCTTAAAATGCTTTGCGACAATGCGAATAATATTCTTGAGCGCAATTATGCTTTAAAAACCATTTGGTTTGACGATAGCTATTTCAATGCCCGAAGTATGGATGTTTATATTACTAAGCTTCGAAAATATTTAAAAGATGAACCCTCTGTCGAGATTTTGAATGTTCACGGCAAAGGGTTCAAACTGGTAATTTAACCGGAGAATTAATTACCGGCGGAATAATTAAGCACACATCCATTGGACGACATTCCTTCAATAGATGTTGTGTATTTTTCGAGGTTTAATTTATTTTTAACCCGCACAACGGCCATTCCGGTAGAGTCTAATACAATGCTTGGCTTCCATGCAATTGCCCGGGGAACATTAGAGGCAGTGGGCTTACTCTCCCAGGTATCATACGATGGTACATAAAATTCCCGGGCTTTGTGAAAACCGATTATTCGCTCAACGGCAGGTTCAGAGTTAGCCGGTAAATTATTAATATTCTCCGATCCTTTTCGCATCGTTAAAATAATAACCCCATTAGCACCCCTAACTCCATATAGCGAAGCATCTGATCCTTTTAAAATTTCAATAGTTGCAACTTCTTTAGGGACAATTGTATTCAGGTTGGAAAAGCTAATGGATGACCCATCAAGAAGGATTAACGGATCTGTCCCAGAATTAATACTTGCAGCTCCTCTTATTGTAATTCCATTACCGGAAACACTCACTCCTGCAAAACGGCCATTCATGTATTGAACCATATTTGAGTAACCACTTGTTTTAATAGGGTCAATATAGTGAACGTTACCGGAAACACTCGAATTACCTCCAACTCTGTTTTTAGCAGCTATTCGGGTATTTTCTCTAATTTTTTTTGCGTCAAATTTGTCATTCAGGCTTCCGGGATGCAATTTATCCGTAACATCAAACGAAAAGGGCAAATTACTCGAAACCCTTATTTCTTCTGTTATACCTTCACTGGGAAGAAAGAGAAATATCGGTGAATAACCGGCGATCACATCTTTCCAAACAAATCGTCTCCAACCATTAGTAAGCATAATATAATCGAGATTTAAATTTCCGGAAGGATTACTACTGTCAAAATAATCCAATGGCCGTTCAATTCTTCCTTTAATATCAGATGTTAATAAAAGGTTAGTTAAAATATTTTCTTTCCACTTTTGGATCTCACTATTATTGAGCGATTCGTATACCGAAAGGGAGATGTTTCCGGTTTGTGGTTTTCCATCGGGTTGATTTAAGCGAATTTGATAAACAATTTCATCGCCTTCTGTTTTGGATTCTACCTTAAGCAGTTCATTTGAATCAGCCTCTTTTGGTTGAATAAACACCAGGCGCTCACAAAGTGGCTCCCCTCTTCCGTTAAATAATGTTATTTGAGCAATCCCTGCGGGGAATAGTTTTTTAGGTATAGCCGAATTTAATGGCTTCCCGGTAAGTATTCCTTTGGATAAATATTTGATTTGTCCACGCGATTGACCAACAATAATAATTTCTTTGGTTTTATCGTCTCCCTGATCTGTAATATTCGATTGTATTGCCAGCCGAATTTTGTCACCAGCCAAAGCATTAACCATCATAGTATAACCTTGGGGCGTTATCGAAGGCAGATTGAATTTCTCAGTTTTCCCGTTGCTAAAAATAACTTTTGCAGTGTATTTCCGATTAAGCTGTGGTGTAATTGAAAAAGATCCCATACCGAGGTGCTTTGTTTCAAAATGGCCAACTCTGGTGTTTTGATCATCAAATATTTCTCCAGCGACATCAACTCCATAACCCAGTGAATTAATGGCTTTAAAAGCAACACGGCATTCCAGCCCCGCCACCAAAGTCCCTCCTTCAGGGAAAAAGGAGATGGTTTTTATTTCGTCTGCTTTAATAAGGCTCTGGTTGTATTCTTCAATCTCCTTTAATGTAGACGAGGTAACATAATTTCCATATTTTGGACTTTTAACCTGAATTGTTTTTGAGAAGAAGAAATCGTCATCGAAATTCTTCATCCAATTGGAATAGGCTACCAATTGGTAATTTCCATCAGGGATAGAATCGTCGAGTTCAATATCGCCAAGACTAAACCCATTTCTATTCTTTAAAATGATGCTTTTTATTATAGCATTGTCTTTGTTTACAAGGTCAACAAAAATTTCGTTGCTCGAATTTTCGGGAAGTAAATTGTAGGCGTTTAAAAGATACCCTTTTAGCCAAATAGATTCTCCGGTTATATAGATATCCTTATTCGTATGGACATATACTTTCTGGAGTTTGCATTTATCATTAAAAAGCCCCAGCTGATTTGCAATTTTTGTGACAATAGGATCGTCGGCATAACGGAAGCCAAATAAGGACAGTAGACCAATTATTACTATGGTTACTGCTATAATCCGAATATTAGGTGTAAATGTGCGTTTCATTATATAATAATTTTAAGTTAGGGAATAATGGAACCTAAGAAGCAAATGATCAATATATTGTTGTACTCGATTATACTTAAGGGTATCATATGATATATTTTAGGATAGAACTGTAGTTAATTATTTCGAGCGGTTTATTTTATTAAAGCTAAAATTAGTAACTAATAAGGAAAACACACTATCTATAATCCATGAAGTAAAAGAAGCCCTATGAAATAATTAAAAAATCATCGATTTGTTTCCGATATAGAATATTTCTGAATTAAAAAAAATAATCCAATAGAATCAAAAAATCTGACCAGTACCAAATAAAAAACCCGACTCAATTGGCCGGGTTTTAACGGAAGTAAAAAAGTAAATTTTAGCTCGCAGGTACAGCTGTTAGAGTGACTGTATAAGTAACCTCCCCAATTTTTTCTTTATATGTTGCTTTTAACGAAGTTTTTGTTAATTCAAGAATAGTGTAACTTACAGAACCATAAATATCTGTTTCAGTAATTATGGTTTCGTCGGAATTAAATGACCAAGTACCGGTTATTGTTTGAGGGTCGCTAACTTCGCATTTTACTTTTGCATCGCTAATTGACGTGCCATTAGTATTATACATCACTACATCATCTTGTACGCATGGATCTAATACAGCAAATAAATTATTGGTTAATCCTCCACCAGGAACCTGAAAACTTGGGTCAATAGTCAGAGTAGTAATTTTCCAGTATTTACCGCAAAGCAAATCTTTTTTGGATGAGGAACCTGAATCATCTTTTGAGCAGCTAGCCAGCACTGCCAATCCAAGGATGAACAATAGCGATAGTTTTTTCATAATAAAAAAATTTTAGTACCCCTACTCTGTTTTTGGATTTTCGGGTTTCTCCGGTTTATTAATTCCTATAATCTAAAGGAATAAACAACCCTTCTCAAATTTTGTTGAGGTACTTTCGAAAATACTATAAGTTAGCTAATTGGGGGAGCAAGATATCTTTTTTGTAAATTACAATTTCACTCCGGTTTTTTCGCCCATTTTAATAATTGTTTCAATTTTTTTGGCCGAATTTTCTATGATATCCTGATCAGGTTGAATACTTCCCTTTTTAAAGATTTGAATAATGGTAGAACCTCCAAATTCAAACCAGCCTTTTTCTTCACCACGTTTAAAAGTATGAGAATTTCGGTATACCTGAACAACTTTCCCCACAAATAAAGCTCCCACTTCGAGATGGAGTACTTTCCCAAAATTGTCGGTGTTTAGTACAGTTAATTCCCGGTAGTTTTTTGACATTAACGATTTTACAGTTGAAAGGGCTAATGGATGGACTGAATGCAGCACTCCGCGGAAACGTTTAACCCTGTCCTGATAACCATCGTCGATATAGCAATACCGGTGATAATCGGCAGGGGCAAGCCGATAAATGTAGCACCAGCCATCGCTATATTCTTTAGCAAGTTTCTTATCCTTAACCAGCTCGTTCAATGCATACCAATATCCTTTTACAGGAAGTGAATTTGGATTGACGGATAAGTCAAATACAAACAATCTGGAGTCGGCAGGTGAAATTAAATGTTCAGGTTTTTTATCAATTGGTCGGGCTGTATCTAAAAGTTCCCGGATAAAAAAATCGTTAAAACTCTTGAAAGAATCCAGTGGTCGTTTAACTTCGGCCAGGTTTATATTATAGTGTTTAATAAATTTATCGATCTGAGATACACTTCTGCGACTTTTAACCGTTCGGGCATATAATCTCGAAATTACCCGTTTATTGAGAATGCTTCCCGTTAGAGCCTTTCCTAATTCTGTTTTATATAAAAACGACAAACCTTCAACCTTATATGTGTTTTCGTATTCAATCTCTTTTGTTTGCCTGTTGTAGAGTATCGGTTTTTTCATACAATTTTGCGAATTCAAAATTTCGGTAAAAGTAATTCATTTAATGGTTAGTTTTTATCGGCCGGTCTACTTTGTATCGCTGTCTCAAAAAAAACTTACTTAGTCACTTTTTGTTGAGATTAAGCATCATTCAAATAAAATGTGGGCTATTTTGTTTAGTTTTCCGGGGGGAATTGTAAAAACGGCTATACCATATGTCGATACTCTTTATTCTGAAACATCTCCGGGCATTGTAAAACCAGGGTTGCATTAGCAACTTCCCATCCATGGCGGAAAAGTCCTGCAAAATCTTTTTCCTCCATTTTCCATAAATTTGTTGGGTAATCTTTCAAATCGGCAATCTGGGTTGGTGTTAATCCAACCTGCGAAATGGTTCCCTGAAAATTGGTTTTCGAATCAGTTTTTATAGATTCAACCGTTTCGCCAATTTTAAAATATACCCCTGCATTATTATGGCTTTTGAAATGGTCGAACAATACCCGCGAACGGATTGCCCTTACCTGATCCATGGTAACATCGATTAGGCGCATGGGGTTATACCATTGTCGCTTTGCCGTTACAATTTCCTGGGCGGCATCGCTCACTATCAAAAAATTAATTTCTTTCCGGTATTGTATTCCATCGTTGAATTTGGCCAGGGGCTCGACTCCCAGGTTATCGTAAGCACCACCATCCCAGATATGTATTTTTTTAAATGGAGGAGAGACGGCTACTTTATCTTTTGCACTCTGGTATTTATACCAGACAAATTTTGAGGTTTTTATAGTATAGGGCCCAATTAAAAATGGAACGGCCGCCGAAGAACAAAGTGCATCTGAAAGATCAATAGCAGGCTTTTCAACATGATTCAATACATAATCACCCATTCGTTCCTGAGGAATAAACCGCCAGCTTTTCCCGCTTTCGATTGCTGTGGCAGTAATATTCCACCGGGGCCACGATTCAATATCGTTCAGCTTAGCACGAATGCCCCAAACTGATTGTAAGCTTTTCGAAACAATGCCAGCCCGACCAGCAGTTATCAAAGAAAATGGCCAGGATAATATTCGCAGAAAAGTTCTAAGCTGGAGATTTTTATGGGTCAAATTATATTTTACCAAAGGTATACTTTTCCCCTGAAACTCTTCTGATGTAGGCCATTTGTAATTATTCGACTTGTAAATTAACCCGGTAACAAGGGAGCCTCCAGAGACTGTAGAAAGCATTCTTATTTTTTCTAAAAGTTTTTCATCCGACAAGCGAGCTAATATTCCCAGGTGAAAAGCTGCTGCTCTTACTCCCCCGCCAGATAAGGAAATCCCAATTTTTAAATTATCCTGTGATACCATATTTCAAAATTTGGAAAAGAAGAATCATAATCCATTAATAACAAAGGTAAAACATACGAGTTTTTTTAAAAATTAAAATTTCAGATACACTTGCTTATTCCTATATGAAGCATTTAACCAGGTTTTTCATAAATTTCGATCTACACTTGGAGGTACAAGAAATTTACAGTATCAATAATCTTTAAACTTATCGTCCATTCGTTCATTGAACCATTTGTCGATCATCGATTTTTTGAACCGCCATTCCTTTCCTAGTTTTGCAGCAGGTATTTTTTTCTCCTGGGCCCAGGTATAAATTGTCTGTGGTTTTACCCTCAAATATTCTGCTACTTCTTCCAGTGTCATTATTTTATCTTCATTTATCATTCAGGCTATTTTTGGGTGGTATCGGGTTGTTCAATAATGGTTGTTTCTTCTGGGTTGACTTCAGTTTTTTGATTCGGATTAAATAAATTTACTGCCGATTGAATTACCGCCACATAAAAATTACTTTCGCGTGCCCTGAATAATTCAAAGGGGAGATCGCGGCTACCTAAAAATGGCCGCAGATTCCATGCAAGCTGAGAACTAACAAACGCGAATATAAATACCCAGCTATAAAAAATCTTCATGCCAAGTTTGGGATAAATGTTTTTCTTTTCGCACGAAAAGGAAAGACCATCAATAATCGTTTTAATGGCAAAAATACCTGAAAAAGTGAAAATTGCTACGTGAAGTAACTTCAGAAAAGCATAGTTATCGCTTGTTATCATAAAGAAAACCACGATAGGGGCAAAGGACAATGCAATGGTTGTGAATACAATAAAACCTGAAAGTATTATGTTTGCCATCTGAAAAATAGTCATGGTAGAACCAATCATGTATTGGATGACAAAAAGTGCCGGGAAGCAGACCATTATGGAAAGGAATATAAGAGAAGGGATTTTAACTCCTGTTACCAAGCTTTGTAGCACTCCGTTATAGCTTCCCATAACAATTCCATAAATAAATGAGAATAGCAGAATATAAAGTACTTGTTTTAATACATACTTCCTGGAAAATTCCGAGTCGTTTAAAATCTCAAAATATTCATCGCTGTGATTAAAAACATTGAAGATTGATGGATTAGTTTTCATACCTAAATAATTTATTCGTTAAAATTAAATAGAACTGTAAATAGTTGTAAATAAAATACTTTAATGCATGTTTTTGATTGGGGCATTTATAATGGTTTCAATGTTATTTTATTGTATAAAAATAATATAATAATCAATAACAAACAATAACAAACAGTAATATATATTAATAAAATATAAAATATGAGTATAATTCATGCTTTAAACCTTATTATTTTACTGGTTTTTGGACAGTTTGCAGGATACTTTTTATTCACAAGATCATTTTTTTATTTTCGATATATCAAACAATACCTACTTTTACCGATTGATTGTTATAGAAGATTACTAATTATTGTTTATGGATGAATTAAAAGACCGGAAAAGCAATATAGGAGCTAAGCCTAACGTATTTAGCATACTAAAGCCTTATACCGGCATGGTTGTATTTCTTGTAATTTTTGCCTTAATAAGTAATGGCATTAACCTTTTGCTGCCAAAAATTATTGCCAATGGAATCGATTCTTTTTCGTTGGGTAAATTCGAGTTTAAATCAGTAGCATTGCAATTCCTGGTCGCTTCATTTGTAATTTTTCTGTTCACCTATTTGCAGAGCATTATTCAAACCTATTCTTCGGAACGTGTTGCCAGAGATATCCGAACCAGGCTGTCCGATAAAATTTCGCAACAATCGTATTCCTATATTCTTAAAGCCAATCCGTCCAAACTTTTAACTAATTTAACATCTGATATCGATTCCCTTAAGATGTTTGTATCGCAGGCGGTTGTTACAATTGTGTCGTCGGCATTTGTAATTATTGGGACCTGTATTTTGTTAATCCTTATAAATTGGAAACTGGCAATACCAATTATTGCTACCATTCCAATTATTGGAGGTACATTCTTTATTGTATTTCGAAAAGTAAAAGTGCTATTTAAGCGCAGCCGCGAGATCATCGACTGGCTAAATAAAGTGATAAACGAAAGCATTATGGGGGCGGCGCTCATTCGGGTGATAAATTCGCAACAATCGGAGTATCACAAGTTTTTGTCGGCCAATACCGAAGCCAGAAATTTAGGACTTTCCATTTTACGGCTTTTTGCAGCGCTGATCCCAATCATCACTTTTGTGGCAAACCTGGCCATGCTTGTTATTCTTGCTTTAGGCGGACATTTTGTTGTATCGGGAAGTATGTCGCTGGGCGATTTTGCTGCGTTTAACAGTTACCTCTCCATTTTGATTTTCCCTATTTTAATGATAGGGTTTATGAGCAATGTAATAGCGCAAGCCTCTGCATCGTATTCGCGAATTGTAGAGGTTTTGGAAGCTCCCGAGCCTCAAATGGAAGGAATTATTAAGGCGCCGCTTCAGGGGAATATTGATATCCGAAATGTTTCCTTAACATTTGATGAAAAGCCTATCCTGAAGGATATTAATCTATCGATAAAAGGAAAGAACAGAGTAGCTATTATTGGGCCAACAGCAGCGGGGAAGAGTCAATTACTCTATCTTCTCACCGATTTAATAAAACCAAATTCCGGAAATATTGAATTCGATGGAAAGAGTTTGGAAAGCTACAACCACGAATCGTTTCATAATCAGATAGGTTTTGTGTTTCAGGATAGTGTAATCTTCAATATGAGCCTGCGCGAAAATATTGCCTTCAACGACAAAGTAACGGATGAATCGCTCGAAAAAGCCATTGTAACTTCCGAATTAAACGATTTTATCGACTCACTTCCCGATAAACTGAATACCATAGTTTCGGAACGCGGAACCAGTCTGTCGGGTGGACAAAAACAGCGAATTATGCTGGCTAGGGCTCTGGCGCTAAACCCCAGGATTTTATTGCTGGACGATTTTACAGCGCGGGTAGACCGAAAAACAGAAAAGAAAATAATGTGTAACCTGGAAAACAATTATCCCGACCTAACGCTGATTGTAGTTACTCAGAAGGTAGCTCCGGTGAAGCATTTTGAGCAGATAATTTTATTGATGGAAGGCGAAATTATTGCTCAGGGAACCCATAAAGAAATGCTAGACCACTGTCCGGAATACAACCAGATTTATAATTCACAAAGAAGTACGAGCCATTATGAACTATAATCTCAATTCGGTATCCGGAAAAGCGGAAGAAAAAAAATCGACACTGGCAGTTCTAAAGAAGCTATTGGGATTAATACGGGAGGAAAAACGCAACCTTATTTTTGCCTTTGCCGCTATTCTTGTTAATGCAGCGCTAAGTCTTCTGGGGCCATACCTTATTGGCCATACCATCGATACCTATATTCAAACGAAACAGTATCATGGTGTGCTCGTTTTCTCCAGTATTTTGCTGGTTATGTATATGGTTGCATTTGTGACCAATTATTTGCAAATGCAGTGGATGGGAGGGATTGGACAGCGTATGTTGTTCAGCCTTCGAAATGCAGTGTTTAATAAACTTCAGGAATTACCGGTCGATTTTTTCAATCAAAATAAGGCGGGAGACTTAATTTCGAGAATAAACAACGATACCGATAAACTGAATCAATTTTTTTCGCAGTCGCTGATGCAATTCATCAGCAGCATTTTTACCATGCTGGGTGCCGCGATTTTCCTGATAAGTATCAACCCTGAATTAGGTTCGGCAGCGCTATTGCCTGCACTGGTAATCTGGATTTTCACCAGAGCTATTTCTCCCTGGGTTAAATCGCGAAACGCAGCTAACCTGAAAAGTGTTGGAGGATTAAGTGCCGAAATTCAGGAAAGCCTTCAAAATTTCAAGGTGATAATTGCTTTTAACCGGCGCGATTATTTCAGAAAAAGATTCAACCAGGCCAATCAGAATAATTACGACACTGCCATTGGGGCAGGATTAGCCAATAATATTTTTACTCCCGTTTACGGATTGTCTTCTAATATTGGTCAACTGATTGTGCTTGCCTTTGGGATTTATCTAATCTCTGCCGGAAGTTTTTCCATAGGATTGCTCATAGGTTTTTTAGCTTATGTAAATAATTTTTACAATCCGTTGCGCCATTTGGCTGGTTTGTGGGCGAGCTTTCAGATTGCAATGGCTGGGTGGGACCGTATTTCACATATCCTTTCGCTCGAAACCAATTTGACAATAATCGATGACAAAACAAAGGAAACTACTTCATCCTATGTCTCTTTCCGGAACGTGTCGTTCAAATATCCGAATGGAAAAGAAGTATTGCATCATGTAAGTTTTGACCTGGAACGCGGAAAAACATATGCCTTTGTTGGCCCAACAGGAGGAGGTAAAACCACTACCGCATCTTTACTGGCCAGGCTTTACGATGCTACCAAAGGGGAAATTTTATTGGATGGACAAGATATCCGTTCTTATACCGCTAGAGAACGCAGCCACAAAATTGGATTTATCCTTCAGGAACCATTCTTATTTACTGGGACCATTCGCGATAATATTTTGTATGGAAACGAAGATTATCAAAATTTTACGAACGAAGAACTTGAACGTGTAATTGGTGAGGCTGGACTTGATAGTTTACTGGAACGCTTCGATAAAGGCTTAGATTCCCAGGTTCAGACTTCAGGCGATGGAATCAGCCTTGGTCAAAAACAGCTGATTGCATTTATGCGTGCTGTCCTGCGTAACCCCGAATTACTTATTCTCGACGAAGCCACAGCAAATATAGATACAGTTACCGAGCAATTGCTCGACAATATTTTACAGAAACTGCCAGCATCGACTACTCGCGTAATTATTGCCCACCGATTAAATACCATTGAGAATGCCGATGAAATTTATTTTGTAAATTCGGGCGAGGTAGTACGTGCAGGTTCGTTAGATGATGCTGTAAATTTGCTTTTGCATGGGAAAAGAGAAAGCTAGGTCTTAGAAAATAATCGGCAATATATTCTTAACTTTAAGATAGTGTTTAATTTAAATTGAACCCACTTCGGGGTTCCAGATTTCTCGTTTCGCTTGCCTCCGGTTTTACCGGAGGTTATTCATATTAAAGTCCTTCGGACTTTTGTTTGCTGAAAACCCTGAAAGGGTTAAATTTCAATAACCGTAGGTGTCAACCTACGGAAAATGAAACATATATTGCAGCAACCCTGAAGGGGTTGAATTTTTAAATACACTGGATAAATAAAATTTAAACAGTTTCTAAGATAGCGCTCATTCGGTTAAGATAATGTTTATGGTAAAATATACGTTGTTTCAAAAAGTAACCACTTCGATATTATTATTGGTTTTCTTTGGATTTTCCACATTCTCACAAACCAAAGCATTCAAATTGACCACCAATAAGGTCGATTTCGGTCGAATTGCATCCATTGCTTATCCTGCCAAAGTTATTGAATTCACAAACGCCGGAAAAGAAAAACTAGCCATCCTTTTGATTGAAAAAGGACCAAATGTTAAGGTTAGCTTTGAACGGAAGTTTTATCAACCCGGAGAAAAAGGTAAGATTTCTGTTTATTACGATGTTAGGGAATTGGGGGAGATCAATGAGGAAATAAAGATCTTTACGAATCTGGATACCGAACCCGAAACAGTTACTTTAAGCGGCACTTGCATTTCGGTACAGGAGTGCTTTCCCAATAGTAATAACCTGAACCTTCGAAATATTCTGGTAGTCGATAAGAGTACGCAGAAGCCTGTTCCATTGGCTGCAATGACATTTATAAGAAACCACAACACCCGAAATCCGGTTGAGCTTAAAATGGATAAAAATGGTAAGGCTACCGAGGAACTTCCTATTGGGTTGTACAATATAAATGGAACTGTAAATGGGTATGAACCCTATGTCAACGAAACGTTTATCCCTAAAACGCTTCCTTCGTTATTAATCGAACTCACTCCAAAGCAAATAATATCAGTAGTTCAGCCACCTGCTAATATTCCTGAGGTTAGCGAAGTTGCCGACACTTCTATTAAGCAACAAGTAACAATCACCTCTGCCGAATTGCCCGAAGATAAATATGCTGCCAATAACATAGTATTGTTGCTAGATGTTTCCAGTTCCATGCGAAGTCAGGGAAAATTTAGCCTTCTGCAACAATCGGTTAATAATTTGATACTGATCCTTCGCCCAATTGATTATGTCACGATTATAACCTATGCAAGTGATTCAAAATTAGTTTTACCGGCTATTCCAGGAAGCGAAAAGGAAAAAATTACCGGCATCGTGCAGGACCTCATACCCAGTGGCTCAACACAAGGGGTAAAAGGCCTGAATACTGCCTATGATATGGCAACCAGCCAATATATAACTGCCGGAAACAACCAGATAATTCTGGCAACCGATGGAGAATTTTCTGAGAAGGGGGTTAAAGATGAATTCTATGAAAAACTCATATCCGATTATGCACAGAAAGGAATTAAACTATCCATTTTTGGATTTGGAGTAAACGAGCAGGCGATTGTCAGGATGAAAAAGATGGCAGTTTCGGGAAATGGCAGCTTTATCCAGGTTGAATCGGAGCGGTTTGTAAAATCTGTTTTAATAGATGAGGTGAAAGCCAAATCGTTTTTGAAGGAGAAGTAAACTAATGCATAATAAAAAAGCGAAACCCAGGATTTCCTGAGCTTCGCTTTTTGTTTCTTTAATGTCGATGTTTAAATCGGCTTAGCGCTAATTTTCATAAGCGAAGCAATCATCAGATCTCTTTTTTTCTGGAAATCGGGTAATAATATTTCTTTTACCGGCTCTACCGATGGGGATTCAATTTTTAACGGGTCAACTGGAGCATTATTTGACCAGACCCTGAAATCGAGGTGAGGGCCAGTTGATAATCCAGAGCTTCCTACATACCCAATTACATCTCCCTGGTTTACCCTGGAACCTGATTTTAATCCTGGACCAAATCCTTTCAGGTGGAGGTATGCCGAGGTGTAGGTTGAGTTATGGCGAATTTTAACCATACGTCCTGCTCCTCCATGATAACTCATACTGATAATAGTTCCGTCGCCAATTGCTTGCACAGCAGTTCCGGAAGGAGCAGCATAGTCGATCCCATGGTGGGGGCGACGAATCTTCAGTACCGGGTGCAACCTGCTATTTGAAAACTTAGAGCTAATGCGCGAAAAACGAAGCGGCGCTTTTAAAAATGCACGGCGAAGGCTTTTGCCATCGGCATCAAAATAGCTCTCAACACTATCCTGGGTAAATGGGATAGCATAGTATTCCTGGCCATTATGGCGAAACCAGGCACATTTTATTTTATCGATCCCAACAGAAACAGTGTCTACATAAGCCTCCTCATATATTACTTTAAAAGCATCGCCCTTTTGCAAGCCAAAGAAATCGATGTTCCAGGCATATAATTCGGAGAGTTGCAAGGCTACCAATGGGTTAATTCCCTGATCTTTAAGCGTACCCCATAAAGAGGAATTTATTTCACCATAAACCTGCATTTGTTCTTTTCGGATGGATTTCGTTCCTCTAGAAATGTTTATGGAGTCCGAAAAATTTAGAAGAATATACTCGGTAGGAGTATGTTCATACACAAAGTATTTCACTTTTTGGTCTTCTTTCGAACGAAAAACTGTAAAATGGTTTCCTGCGCGGAACTTACTCAAATCGAAAATACCATGGGCGGCCTTCGAAAGTTTATTTATTAAATCGTACGAAATATCAAAATCTCCCAGTACATCCGAAAGAAATGCATTGCGCTTCACTTTTCCTTTTACCACGTCGAATGAATCAATCACGAGGCCATATTCTTTTTTTAAGTCTGGAATACTGGCAATAGTATTATTTATACTTACCTGATTCTGGTGTAATGTTTTGGACCTGCTTTCTAAAACTGTGTAAATTGCGCTCGAGATAAGGACTAAGCAAATAGCAATAAGAAAAAATCGTACAAATTTTGTCATATCGTTTATTTTGGATTAAGATTTAATTCGTTCAAATCCCTGGCCAAATACTCCCATAACACTTCCCATGGAAATAAAAGCTTGAGGGTCTTCCTGTTTAATAATTCTCATCAGGTCGGCCGATTCGTTTTTTCGCATAACAATCATTAATACCTGGGTTTTTTCTTTCGAATACCAGCCTTGTCCGTCGAGCAAGGTTACACCACGGCGAAGTTCCGACGAAATACGCTGGGCAATCGGCTCGTACCTTTTCGAGAATACAAAAACCTGGTATGCCTGTCGCGATCCTGAAAGCACAAAGTCAATAGCATAGGAGGTTAACGCCAATGTTACAATCCCATATACAATGCGCTCGATAGAATGAAACAGGAGATATGACGAAGCGATAATGAAAACATCGGTATACATTACCAACTTGCCGGGACTAATATTTTTGTATTTATTAATCACCATAACAATAATATCGGTACCGCCTGAGGAGCCACCCTGTGAGAAAACGATCCCGATCCCGGCACCACCCAAAATTCCACCAATAACAGTGGCCATAAACAAATCGGTAACAACCGGTTTGGTAATTAATGGCTGGAGCACGGTAAACAGCAAGGTCATAACCAATACGCCATAAACCGTGCGAATCCCAAATTTAAGGCCCAGGACTTTTATGGCTCCCAGAACTAAAACGGAGTTTATGAGGAGATACGTTATTCCAACCGGGAATTTTGTTGCAAAGAAAATTAGCGAGGCAATACCACTTACCCCTCCTCCAACAATTTCGTTTGGAATAAGAAAAGCTGTCCAGGCCAAAACATATAAAAATAGCCCAAAGGCTATAATTATGTGGGATTTGATTATTCCAAAAATTTTCTTTTTCCTTGATTCCATGCAGCGCTAAAGAACAATATTGATGATTTTACCGTGTACAATAATGATTTTTTTGGGAGCTTTTCCTTCGAGCCACTTTTCTGCTGCCGGATGGTTTAAAACAACTGCCTGCATTTCGTTTTGGGTCATGTCGAGCGGCAGCTCCAAATCAAATCGTTTTTTGCCGTTAAACGAAACAGGATACGTAAAGTTACTCTCTTCCAGATATTTTTCTTCAACAGCAGGCCACGCCTCATATGCAAGAGTATTGGTATGTCCTAAAAATTCCCAAAGTTCTTCAGCCAGGTGAGGAGCAAAAGGAGATAACATTTTCACAAATGTTTCAGCGGTGATTTTAGTTACCTTCTGCTTTTTAATACAGAGGTTGTTTAAAATCATCATTTGGGCAATAGCGGTATTAAAACTCAGATTTTCGATATCGCGTTCCACTTTTTGCAAGGTTTTATGGAGAGTTTTCAACACTTCCATATCTTCTTCGCCTACAAAATAATTTTCCTTGTTTCCAAAAAACCGGGATACTCTGCCCAGGAATCCAAAAACGCCTTTTACACCATTTTCGGCCCAGGGTTTAGTGGCTTCAAGCGGCCCCATAAACATTTCGTATAACCGCAGCGAATCGGCTCCATATAGTTTTACTACATCATCGGGATTTACAACATTTTTGAGCGATTTTGACATTTTCGCTACAATTTGTTTTAGTTCCTCTCCGGTTTCTTTGTGAA
This sequence comes from Bacteroidota bacterium, assembly GCA_020048915.1. Taxonomy (GTDB): domain Bacteria; phylum Bacteroidota; class Bacteroidia; order Bacteroidales; family JAAUTT01; genus JAAUTT01. Next base: position 17,967 of record JAIFLU010000290.1, read on the forward strand.
TATATTTGCCATCGCGGTCTTCAACCAAATCACTTGCTACTTTGGCGCCCGTTTCGGTTTCGTAAGCAAAAGCAAGAATCATCCCCTGGTTGAAAAGCTTTTGATATGGCTCCTCGGTGGAAACGATTCCCAAATCGAATAATACTTTATGCCAGAAACGGCTATACAAGAGGTGTAATACGGCATGCTCGGCTCCGCCGACATATAAATCGACCGGCATCCAATAATTTTCGAGCGTCTTTGAAAAAGGCTCTTTATCGTTTAACGGGTCGATATATCTCAGATAGTACCAGCACGAACCAGCCCATTGCGGCATGGTATTGGTTTCGCGGCGGCCTTTGCGTCCGTTTTTATCGGTAACAATGAGCCAATCGTTGGCATTCGAAAGCGGAGATTCGCCCATATCGCCTGGTTCATATTTTTCAAGGCTTGGGAGTTCTAACGGAAGTTCTTCGTCAGATAACAGGGTGACTTCGCCATCTTCCCAGTGAATAACAGGGAAGGGCTCTCCCCAGTAGCGCTGACGGCTAAATAACCAATCACGCATTTTAAAGTTCACCTTGGCAACGCCCTGATTGGTTTTTTCTAACCAAGCAATTACGGTGGCAATTCCTTTTTCTTTGTTGAGACCATTGATATCTAACCCGGAGAATATACTCGACGAATTAATGTAATTTCCGTCTTCGGTCCAGCATGCATCGCCGTTTAGGACTTGTTGCCGAATTTCGGTATCCGCACTTTTTGGGTCGAGGATGCAATCAACCGGTAAGCTGAATTTTTTAGCGAATTCAAAATCGCGGTTATCATGAGCAGGAACAGCCATAATTGCTCCTGTTCCATATCCGGTTAGCACATAGTCGGCGATCCAGATAGGAATTTTCTTTCCGTTAACCGGATTTATGGCATTACGCCCCGTGAAAACACCGGTTTTATCCTTGGCAAGGTCTGTACGGTCCAGCTCCGATTTCAGCGCAGAGGCGGTAATATAGTTGGCAACATCCACAGTTTTATCAGAAGTAGTTATAACTTTTACCAACGAATGTTCCGGGGCCAGCACCATGTAGGTTGCTCCAAACAGCGTATCGGGACGTGTGGTAAACACCCTGATTTTTTCGTTTAACCCCTCTACCTGAAAATCGACTTCCGCACCGGTAGAACGACCAATCCAGTTCCGTTGCATGTCTTTAACACCTTCGGGCCAATCGAGCCCGTCCAGACCGGTAATTAACCGTTCGGCATAGGTTGGAATGCGGAGCATCCATTGTTTCAGGTTTTTCTTTTGAACAGGGTTGCCACATTTTTCGTGGGTACCATCCATCAAAACCTCTTCGTTGGCGCATACAATTTTGCAACTGTTGCAATACCAAACCTGCGCATCGCCATAATAGGCCAAACGCTGGCTGTTGATATATTGGGTAATCGCCTCTTTTCCCCGACTGGAGATTTCTTCAGGAATTGATAACTCAGTAATAGGCCGGCCTTTTTGTTGTTTGCTGTCGAACCATGTATTATAAAGGCGGATGAAAATCCACTGGGTCCATTTAAAATATCCCGGGTCGGTGGTATTTATTTCGCGGTCCCAATCGTAGCTGAGTCCCAACAATTTTATCTGACGGCGGAAATTATCGCAATTTTTATTGGTAGTAACGGCAGGATGGGTACCTGTTTGAATAGCATATTGCTCGGCAGGCAATCCAAATGCATCCCAGCCCATGGGGTGGAGTACGCTAAACCCTTTCATGCGTTTGTAGCGACTCACTATATCGGTAGCGGTATATCCTTCGGGGTGCCCCACATGCAGTCCGGCTCCGGATGGATATGGAAACATATCGAGAATATAGTATTTTGGTTTCGCGGGATTGTATTCTGTTTTAAATGTTTTGTTTTTCTCCCAATATTGCTGCCACTTGTGTTCAATTTCAGTAAAATTGTATTCCATAATCTAAAGAATTAGAATTGATTCTGCTTAAGAATTGACAAAAGTATAAAAAGAGATCGAACACGATTCATTTGGCGTTGTTTTTGTATGGTAGATTTAATGCGTTGTTCATAAATTTTAAGATTTTTTAATAATCAGTTAACCAAATAAGTTTGATTCTTATTGAAATAAAAGTAATTTTACACAATAAAATATTTTGAATGAAGTTCCAAAATCCACCATATATCCCAATCGTTATTGTCGTTCTGATAATTTGCTGCATCAATGTAGTAAGTGCCATCAATACTCCAGTAAATCAGGTTATTTCTCCAGTTTCCAAATATTATAACGACACCATTAAAATTTCGAAACTCACTGCCTATCAGGAAAAGATAAAATTAGTTCACAAGCCTTCTGATAATCAAATACGGATTGAAACCGACTTTGCCGCTGCCGATCAACTTACTGCCGAAATTGTTAATATGATTGGCGCTACTTGCCAAAAAACAAATTTCAGGGTAAATACAACCGTTGATTATACGTTAAAACCCGGGATTTATTTTGTGGTGATTTCGTTCAACAAAAAGCGGGTTTTTAGTTCAAAAATTATGGTTTCTCAATAACCATCCTTAATTAATTCAGAAAAATTTTTACTTTTGCGCTGCGAACTTGGATTAGGTTTGTGTTAATTTCTGTACAATCGGCTCTATAGTTCAATGGATAGAATTTCAGATTCCGGTTCTGAAGATATGGGTTCGAATCCCGTTAGGGTCACTAGCAGTAAAATTAAAGCTCTATAAGTCAATTGCTTATAGAGCTTTTTTTGTTGTTACATACAAAAGTACATACAAAAATGAGGTTTATCCCCCCAAAATCCTTAAATAAAAAAACCCCGGCTAACTCGTAACCGGGGGGAAATGAACATTTGGAAAAAATCTTATTCGAGCAACCTACTTATAGGTTTGTAATTCTTATCCAGGTTTTTAAATACCTCAACAATCTTTGGATATAGCTTTTTAATAAGTGTGGCATTGAGATATTGCGCAGGAAATTTAATCTCTCGTAGCAATGGCAATAAGTTAAAAGTCCAATCGGTTCTTAGTAGCTCATACCAAGTACCATCAACTAAGATATATAGCTTAATATCGGATTCGTAACTCACCTGAGTTGATAACAGGAAGTATCTTAACCGGGATAAAAATTCCCCGATTGCTGCATCCTGGGAGACGTTTTTGTCCCCCCAATCCCGGCCACTGACCTGTAAAAATTCAGACAGGTTCAAAATTATTCGAGACCCATCACCTTTCACAGCATTATTTTTTTCGATTGCAGCCCTAATTTTCCCAGCTACAACGCTTACTTTCTGCTTTTTCATTGCAGCATTGATTTTGGTTACCATAGCATTTACTTTTAAATCTTTCATAATATAGTTTTTATTTGTTATTATTTTGTCCAAAACCAGCATTAGCAAGCTTTTCAAGCCCTTCAAGATTCCATTGGGTCAGGTTAGCATTATCCTTTCGATCCTTTTCGATAATACCAAAAGCCTTTTCGAATTGCGATTTGTAAAGATTCTCATGTGTTTTTGAAGGTGAGAATAATTCACAAAGCTGTATGCAATTATTAAACGTCCTGTCAAGTTCCTGCAATGCCTGTGCCTGCTCCGGCGTTGCGTATATGGCGTTTTCCTTTTCGATAATATCGAAAATTTCCTGAGCATATGACAGTTTGCCGCTCTCATCAATTTGAAGATACTGAAAGCCAAATTTCTCAGAAACGCTCCAAGCTTGTGGAGGTGGTATTTGATACATTGTTTTTAATGGTTCAATGTCCGGAGGTAAAGTTTTAAGCCCTGTCAACTCAGTTAAATGCTTTTTTATTTGCATTTCGTAGACGTGGTGAGGGTTGGTTAAAAACTGTTTTACCGTTTCCAACCCTTTCAAAGGTTCATTAAAACTAACTGAATGAAACCAGTCGGTGTATTTCTGAGCTTCTTTTAGATTATATCTAAGATCGCTTAGTTTCTGAGAAATTTGATGCTGATCTTTGCGAATTAGAATTTTTTTACTTTTCATTTTCAAATTTTTTAATCATTAATACTATATTTTGCGCCACCTCTTTAACTGTTGATGCTTTCTGGATTTGTAACTCAATTTCTTCATCCGTTAACATACCGCACTCAATTAATAGCTGCCTTCTATTTTCAGGTTTTCCGACTACGATAATATTACCGGAAAAGCTTTTCGGCTCATCGTCACAAATCATAGTATCTAATTTTGAAAAAACCGGATTAGGCGTTAACTCCCAGGCTTCGCCTGTCCATCGGTAATAACTACCAGTTTCAAGCTTCCAAATATTGGAATTAAGCTGTATTTTTCCAGCTTTGACTGACTCAATAAATTGAATTAAATCAGTACGTTTCATGTTATTTGTATCCATATTTATAATTTTGATTGATTAATAATTTCGTTTGCTAGTTCCTTCAATTGCTCATCACTGAGGGTTTCAAACTCTGATACCTGAATATCCTGAGACCGCAACCGTGGAACTACGAAGTCCATCAATTTTACCATAAATGAAGCTTTCTCAGCTGCAGTCATTTCTTTCCACATGGATTCCATTTCAGTCATTTTGGAATCAATAAAGTTTTCAATCTTTTCTTTTACGGCGGCTGTCACCTTGTTTGGTGTGCCCTTTGGCCGTCCCGCTTCGTTATTCGTTCTACCTTTTGGAAGTCCCATTTTTCTGTTATTTTTTGTTGTTTTCTAAAATTGGTTTCTTTTTTATTTTGCCATTTCTCTCTAAAAGGACAATGGGCGGGCGTTCCACGGTTTGCCAGTCATTCGGCAATTGGTCGCCAAGTGTTAATTTTTCAGCCAATGGAGTGAATACTCTGTAAAAAAATCCTTTGGAGTAAACTTTTCCAGTTTTAAGGTCCTGAAGGTCGTAACCTAAAAACCTTATCCAGTACTTGAAGTATAAATCATCATTCATTTGCTATGCTGTTAAATGGGTTACAAATTAATCGGTCGTAGTGCTGTCTTTTTGCAAGATTATCAATGGCTAAAATAGTCTCATCGAGTTTCGACCTTCGCACCCCTATTCCCCTGTGTAAGTCGTTACACCATCCATCTGGAGGTAGCGCTTTGTTTTCTTTGATGTAGTCCACAATAAAATATACCATATCGCGTAATTGCGCTCGGCCTTCTGGTGTGGTAAATAGCCTTTCTTCATTTTGAAGCATGTCTAAATAGGTCATATTTTTTACAAGTTTTTTACAGGTTTTTTACAAAAAATATACATTTTAATTATTTGATATACAGATATATAACAGTGTTGTAAATTTTGTAAATATATTTTATATATATTATAATAGGATGTTACAACATAGTTTTGTGACATGTGACAACTATAGGGATTGTAAAAATTATGTAATAGATTTGCCAAAAACTTTTTTACATTTTTACAAATCGCTGAAACCTTTATACAGTAAGGGATATACGTGTAAAAAAGTTCTAAAAACTTTTTTACACTTTTTAACTTTTTTACAAACTTAAAAGGGGAGCTTACCAGCTTCATTGTCCTGTATATTAGTGATTTCAATAAATAAATCCTTTGTAAAAATATATGGCGTGCCTACTTTTCGAGTTACAACATCCGCAAAAGGTGCATATCTCTGGAGCGGCTCCAATTGAAGATTAAATTCGTTTGTGATTACATGCTTAATGTACCTGTGATCTACTTGGTTATTATAAGCAAACCATTTATTTTTAATATCGGATACCGTGCAATAGCATTCTTCACCTGTTGATTGATTATTAAAAAATTCAGTAAACATTTCGGTTAAATCATGGTACAATGAGCTTTTTGATTCTTTTTTTAGAGCTGCCAATTCAGATGTATAAAGTTCTTCAGGAGTAAAACCAGTTCTATCCTTTGAGAAATCAGGGCTTGGTAGTGTGGTTAGGTGGTACAAAAAAGCAGGGATTTCTTTTATAAGGTCTTCTTCAATATTGTGATTTTGTATAGTTGGTTTACCTAACTTTCTAACCCAAAAACGAATTTCTTCATTATCTATCTTTGCAAAACGGTTTTCATTGTTCGATGTGATAATGATTTTACCAAAGAATGGTATTGAGACAGGTTGCATAAACTTTTCATTGAGTAAAAAGTTTTTTGCTGTACCAAGTGCTTTGATTTTCTCAATTGAAGCTGCTTTGTCTATTAAGGTTTCCTCTATTACTATAATGTTCGCAGTAGCATAACTATTAAATGAGCTTGAAATGTCCTGAGAGCCAATAATTACTAAGTTGCCTCCAAAAATAGCACTGAGCCAATTAACAGTGGTGGTTTTCGCAGTTTGTCGTAATTTGCTGACCAAAGAAAGTATAGGAAGCATTCTTTCTGGGAATAAATAAAGGATTTGGAAATATCGCAATCCTAAATCATATTGTTCCCCAAAGATATGTTTCAGTATTACTTGCGTCCATGTCCATTCACCTATTGCGGGCTTGTGCCTAAACTCACAATACCTATTAAAAGAACCTTTATGCAAGCGTTTATAATTTATATTATCCGGTTTTAGGGTGAAATCGTCATATTTCGGAATTGCTTTGAGATACTCCGCGCCGTGATCTTGCTTAATTTCGTCCTTCCTCCACGGTTTTAACTGCATACGTTCGATGCCCCAACGATCTGTTTTTTCAATAACTTTAAAATAATCAACCCCTACGCGGATATAAGGACATTTTTCAGGCACAGGGGGAAACTTAGCTTTATTTATTCCCCACAAATCAATATATTTTGAGCGATGGCTTTCTGAAATCTCGAGTATATCACTAACTGGTACACTATATTTTAGAGACATTTCTTCGTATTCAGGCATTGTCAATTCATGCCCATTCCTAATGGCTGTTATAATTTCCAGAAGAATGTCATAGTTTTGATTTATCTCTTTAATTTCTATATCTTTGTCGTGCATCTTTAAAGTATTTTTTTTTGTCTGCCCTTAGCCTGTACGCTAGGGGTTTTTTTTATTTATGCTTAGGTTTTCCGATTAGAGCCATTGCGGTTTTAACCGCCTGCCTATCAAATAAAATTACACGGCCAAACTGGCTATATGGTATTTTACCGGAATTTTTTAGGGCCTGGGCTGTTACCGGGCTTATTCCAAATTCTTTTGCAAGGCCATGAATACCACGGATAGGGGTTTCATTTTGCCGGCTTTCTTGTACTGGCTCGTTTTTTAGCTCACTTCTAAGGACGTTTACCAATTCACCAACAGTAAGAAAGGATACAGGTTTGTTTAATAATAATTCTGTCATATTTTGCATTTTTTGTTTGATGTAAAGCAAAAGCATGATTTATACACCTTGCAAACAGAATGAAATAAAAATGAAAAAGGCAACCGATTGTAAATCAGTTGCCTTGAAAAATAATTTTATACACTTTTTAAAGTGTATATACACGTGTATAATTAAGAAACGTCAGATTGTTACATTAAACTATCGAATTTTTGTTTTATGTTTATTCGTTTTTGGTTATTAGGGTTGTATTTCTTTTGGCCTTTATAGCTATCTCGTTTTATCCCAAAGGTATTTTCTACCCATTTGCTAAAATCACCACTGAAATTTTCACTTTTCTTACTTTCCATTAACCCCAATAAATAACAAAAATCAGCTTGCACGATTGGTTTTATTTTATTGCCATTCCCGTGGAACGATTCTATAAATTCAACCATTGTAATATTTTCCCATATATCGCCGTATTCAAACGCTTTATACACCTCTGATAGTAATGTATCATTGAATACGGGTTTACTTAAAGGCGGCGGCGGATTCTGTTTTTTTAACAGCAATTCTTTTAAATCTTCCAGCTCTGAAATATTTGGCTCAAATTTATATCCGGGCAAATCCCGAAAAAGATTTTTATACTCTTTCCACCTTTCAATATTTTCGCCTGTTAACCTAAATATTTTTAGCCATTTATAAACATCTTTAGAATACTTAGCAATTTGATACCTGCTAACTGTAAATTGAGGTTGCGGGTTCAATTCCTTGAAAAGTTGGTTTACACTAATGCTAAAATCAATTTTACTTTGTATATCCATTATTCGATAGTTTTAATCGCTTCTCTTTGGTCGGTCTCATCAACCTTGTAATATCTCTTAAATGCTTTACTATTTTCAACATGGCCGCTCATACTGGCAATAATTTCATTTTTTACTGTCTTATGCAGCAATCCAACAAATGTCCTTCGTGCCATGTGGGAGCATGCTATTTCATTTAATGGAACGGTTTCATTTTGCCTGGTTAAAGGGTTCATTCTTACAACCGGACGTTTTAAACCAACGTATTCAAATAGTTCTTTCAGATATTCATTATATCGTTGGTCTGTAATATATGGAACTAAAGATCCGTCCGGTAAATCGTATTTATTAATAATGGTTAATGCTTTTTCGGATAAAGGAATTTTACAAACCTTTTGATTTTCATCCTGTGTTTTTGACGGTACGTAATGGATAAATCCGTTAATTATATTGTTTTTGCGAAGTTTTACATAGTCACCAATTCTACAACCAATGAAACACTGCAATACAAACATATCCCTTACACGTGCGAGGCGTTCGTTTGGAATGTATGCACTATAAAGGGTGTCCCTTTCTTCTTTGGTCAAATAAATAGGATCGCCGTATATCTCAGGTTCAATGCTGTATTCTTTAAAAGGGTTTATTTTTGTCAATTTCTGGTTAACTGAATAAGAAAAGAACGCCCTCAAACGGCTCAGTATTCCTGCAATTGTATTTCTTGACCGTGGTTTCTTAGGATCGCTTTTTAAATACCGTTCAAATTCGTTCAACAGTAAAGGCGTACACTTATCAAAAGTAATTTTCAACCCTTTATCTTCAGCAAAATTTCTTAGATGGTTCATTGTACTTTTAAGGTGTTTTTTTCTCTCAATGCTAAGGTTTGAATCATTGATGTATTTCTCGAAATAGTCGAATAGGTTTAATTCTTTTTTATTTACGTTCTCATTCAATTTTAGCCTTATCGTTTCCTTTAGCTTATCTTTTGTTGGTAACTCTTTGCCATGTTCAATAAATATATCGTTAACCACCGCTTCCAATTCAGCTAACCGGGCGTTTATAATCGATGCACTTACATTGTCTTTATTGAAGGTATTTTTTTTCATTCTTTGCAATTTTTCACCTTCTTTAGTTTTATCATTCCATTTGTCAAAGTCAGTCCGATAGCCTGTATAAATCCACAAACTTTCACTTGAAAAAGTAACTCTCATAAAGATTGGAACATTTTCGATTATTAATTCACCATCCTTATTTTTTCTTTGTTCAAGTGTGAAATTTACCTTATACTTACGTGCAGCCATTTTTATTGTATGAATGTTACATACAAATTTACATACAATATTTGGTTAAATGAAATGAAATGTAATTATATTTGATGAATCAATAAACCGTAAAGTACTGTAAATATTAGCATGTTAAATATTACAACGAAATATATTAAAATGAAATATGTGTTCCCGTTAGGGTCACAAAATGTTAAGTTGCCTGGTTTTATCAGGCAACTTTTTTATTTTTGAACGGTTCAGGCTATCCCTTTCAATTGCCACCAGGTCTATTAAAACGAATCAACGGAAATTTTGACTTCGGCAGAGAGCATAAACTAAAAACTTTAATAACCTTTTTCTATAAACATTTGATGCCTCCGGGATAATAAATATTTTCAATTTTACAGAATAGTTTGTCGCTTCAAAATTTAAACAAAAACTTGAAATTGCACTCTCAATCGGGTAGCACTACTATTCCTGTTGAGCCATCTTCACCGGGGATTAGTTCAAATATTTTTTCGGGTTTCAATTCGGGTTCTGTCCGGTGTGAAACATAAATAATGGCTATTTTTCGCAGTTCGGCAATAGCTGTAATCATATTTAAAAATAATTCCGTGTTTTCATCGTCAAGACCAACTGTTGGCTCATCGAGAATCAGTAAAGGCGGACGTTTTACCATTGCCCTTACTACAAGGAGTATTCGCTGTTGCCCGAATGATAAGCTGTGAAACGATTTGTTTTTGAATGTAGGGCCCAAAATCTGTAACCATGCTTCTGCTATGTGGCGTTGAAGATCTGTGGGTTTAACATATAGTCCAATCGAATCGACCAAACCCGATATGATCATGTTTTCCACAGAATCCCTGTGAAAAAATCGTTGGACCATAGTGGGAGTAAAGTATCCAATTTGTTTTTTAATATCCCAAATAGTTTCTCCGGTTCCCTTTTTACGGCCAAAGAGCACCATATCCACCCCGTAGCCTTTGGCATTATCGCCAGTTATCATCGAGAGTAATGTGCTTTTCCCTGATCCTATCGGCCCTCTAAGCTGCCAAAACTCGCCTGCCTGTATCTCCCAGTTGATATCTTTTAAAACAGGTTTTTCGCCATAATTTGCTGAAACTGCATTAAGCTGCACCAGAGGATGGATGTTCAGGTTTGTTTCGGCGAATAAGTGTGGAAGCGATATTTGGTGGAAGCGATAGGGGCTATTGCCCGAAATGTTAAATTGCGGCAACGATTGTACCTGATTTAATTGGTTGTCGTTTCCAATTGAAAATACAGTTTGGATGAAGTCTAATACATCGTGTTTTCTATAAAATAACTGGATTAGTATGGTCGAATCTTTAATTAAAAGTAGCTGCTCCAATATAAATTGTTGGGTGTCTCTATCTACACTGCTGTAAACATCGTCAAGTACAATATAATGAGGTTTTTTTGATATAATATGCGTCAGCAGTGCTTTTCGTTGCTGGCCACTACTCATACTTAATAAGCTCGAATTCGAATCTGTGTGAATAACAAATTTGTCATGCCTAATTTCTTCATCGATAAACCGGTTTATTGCTGCCGATGAATATAGTTCCCCTGTCAATCCCGACAAATCGAAATAATTATTGAAATATTTATTTTCGAATATCTGTTCTATAATCTCATCTTTGCTAGCAGCGTTCGATAAGTATACTCCAATATGGTTCATTGCTCCTGTTTTAACTTCTTAGCAATTCAACAATTAATTTCATCCCTGATATTTTTTGCCGAATATGCGCCTTACAAAGGTAAAAGTTTGGGCTTTATTGCCCCTATGGGTTGTAAATAAATGAACAGGAAAATGGTGTACTTATGAAATTTTCCGGAAAGGGAATAAATCTAAAATTGGAATGCTTGGTAATTTAATTTCTATCAATCCCGTTCTATCGGTACTTTAAACTTTTATGAAACTGATTGGCTAACACCTTTTTTCAAGTTGCCTAATCTATAATATAATGATTAGATATCATTCATGCTACCATAGTTTCTGCATGGGCACTTTTAGGATCAAACAATTCGCGATTCGCGAATCACGAATTGTTTGTTGCCCTATATATGTTTACAAATCACCCTAAACAAATTCTATACTATATTGACGAGTTCACATTCATATACGTTTATGCGAACAATTCAACATCACTGCTTTCAGCGAATCGGCGAAAGATAAGAGGATTAAGCGCTGATTTTAGAGTATAGTACTTATTTAGACTCTCCTACAAAATCAAGACTTAATATTTGTTATGCAAATCGAGAGCGTTTTTAAAAAATTGAAAGATAAAAGGGTATAGTTGAATTGGGTGAATTGAAAATTAATACTTTTGAAATAGTTTAATTTAAACTCATGTCATTAACTTCCGAAGAAAAATATTTTGCTAGAAAGCTTTTTAAGCTTGAGCTTTTTCAAAGAAATGGGCAAAGCTTTGAGAATTTCTTTGTGCAAATAATGCAGTATTTTCATAAAGATTTTGCACCCATTAAGCCGCAAGGTAAATTCGGTGATAGGAAAAATGATGGTTTCATAAAATCAGAAGGTAAGTATTATCAAGTATATTCACCTGAAGACCCTTCAGATAGCGAGTATAATACTATTAAAAAGCTTGTTAATGATTTTGCTGGTCTCTATGAATTCTGGAATGATCAGGTAACTTCTATAAAGGAATTCTACTATGTAATAAATGACAAATATCAAGGTGGTTATCCGACCTTATATCCTGAATTGAAAAATATTGAGCAAAACTATTCTGGTGTTAAATGCTTTCCATTTTTCGCAAAAAATTTAGAAGATATTTTTTTAGAGTTACCGAAGGACCAAATTCATGATTTAATAGGGGGTATAATTTTACCTTCCAATATTGAAGAATTTGAAGTGCCAATAATGATAGAAGTAATTAATTATATAATAAATTTAGACTTACCTTATCAAGAGGAGGTTATACCTGAAAGACCTGATTTCAATCAAAAGATAATATTTAATTGTCTAAATTCTAATATTGCTACTCAATTAAGATATGGCTCATACCAAGAGGGGAGCTTAAAAGAATATTTTCGATTAAACAGCAATTTTGCTAAAGAAGATTTAAGAAATAAATTCAATCAACTTTACAAACAGGGTTTATCCCTATTTTCTCAATCTGATGATAAAAATGATTTAATTTTCTTTCACATCTTGAAAAATGCCTATCCTTCAAATAAAATGCCTGCTAAAAATGCTGTATTGATTCTTATGTCCTATTATTTTGGCTATTGTGACATATTTGAGGAACCGAAACTGTCACCAACACTATTTTGATTATGATTTTACCATCAAAACACATTAAAATTTCAGAATCTTTATTAGGCCTTGGGGCTTATCTCATGAAGTATTTGAAAGATGGACCTCAATCAATCGACCAATTATGGTTTAAGGTTAGTAAACAAAATAACTCAAAAAAATCATATGCTTATCATGGCTTTGACAACTTGATATTAGCACTCAACTATCTTTATATTATTGGTGTAGTTGAAATCAATAACGAAGGAGAAATTTACAATGCGGCTATTACAACTGAGAGCGAATAAAGAAAGTTTTAAAACAATTACATTCAATCCTAATGGAATATCTATTATCGTTGGGAAACGTCATAATAGTGACTATAAAGCAAACAAAAAAAGCACTTATAATAGCGTTGGGAAATCTTTAAGCATTGCCTTGGTTCATTATTGCTTAGGCTCAAATAAAAATTTAGAATTTGAAACAAAGCTAAATGATTGGTCTTTCTCACTTGATTTTCAAATAGATGATGAAAACCATTCAATTACTCGTGCATGTAATAATCAGCAGTTCGTTAATTTTAATGGGAAAGAAATAAAATTAGATGAATATAGAGCCTTTCTTGAGAATAAGGTTTTTAGCTTGCCTGAACCTATCAAATATATTACATTTAGAACATTAATATCAAGGTTTATTCGTCCTCGAAAAAGCAGCTATAATAGCTATTACAAGTATATTGATGACGAACAGGATTACCCTCAATTATTAAATAATTCATTTTTACTTGGGTTAAATACAACATTGCTTTCCACTAAATTTGGTTTAAAAGAAGAATTGGATAATGTTGATTCAATGAAAAAAAGCATTGAAAAAGACCCAATTATGAAATCATTCTTTGAAAGTGAAGATGATAAAGACTTTGATATTGATATAGTTGATTTAAAAGAAAAAATCCGAAAACTTGAAAGCAGCATTAAAGAATTCAAAGTTGCAGAGGATTATTACGAAATAATTAAGGAAGCAGATGCTATAAAATATCAACTTAAATCCTATGAAAACAAAGCGGCAACAATCAAAACAGCTATTTCAAATATTGTGAAAAGCATAAATATTCAACCAGATATTCCCAAGAAAAAAGTTCTCGATTTATATCGTGAAGCTGAAGTTGTTTTGTCCGATGCTATTGTGAGAAAGCTTGAAGAAGTTGAAGAATTCAATAAGAAAATTCTGGATAATAGATCGTCCAGATTATTTAAAGAGAAAAAGGAATTTGAAACCCAACTAAAAGAATTCGAAAGTATTATTTCAAGGCTGGGTAAGCAAAAAGATGAGAAACTTGAATATCTTAACACTAGAGGGGCATTAGATGAATTTACAAAACTAAATGAGCAACTTAGCAATTACAAAATCAGATTAGAAAATATTGAAAAGTATCGAAAACTAATAAATGAGTACAAAAACAAATTGGAAGAGATAAAGAAAAACTTTATTGATCAGAATATTAATACCAATAATTATTTAAAAGACGAACAATTACTTATTGAGAAAAACATATTGCTTTTCAAATCTTTTGCTGAACAATTTTATGAACATAAAAAGGCAGGTATAGAAATTAAAAACAATGAAGGAATCAATAGACAACGGTTTGAAATTAAGGCGAAAATTGATGATGATAAAGGAGATGGAGTGAATGATGTCAAAATATTTTGTTTTGATTGGACTATACTTAAAGCAAAACATAATCATAATGTAAATTTTATTTTTCATGACAGTAGGTTACTTTCCGAAATTGACACTAGACAAGTAGCTTCATTATTTCAAGTAGCCTATGATAATACGAGTAGAGATAATCTTCAATATATTATTTCATGTAATCAAAACATTCTTGACAATCTAAAAAATGAATTACCTGAAGAAGAATTTCAAAAAATAGTAGCTAACAGTGTAGTTTTGGAATTAACTGACGAATCCGATGAATCAAAATTGTTAGGTATCCAATTGGATTTAGATTATGATAAAGAATAGAGTTTTTATTGCGATAAATAATTAAACCTAAATTATTAATGCCCCTTCCTATTAACATATCAGAACTTCTCAAAGGCCACATCATCGAACACGATCGCATCGAATTCAAAGAAGGTTGGAACCCCGATGCCATTTACCGTTCTGTATGTGCCTTTGCTAATGATATTGAAAATATTGGAGGCGGTTATATCATTATTGGAGTTGAAGAAGAAAATGGTATGGCCAAACGCCCTATAAAAGGTTTGCCAATTGAACAACTCGATGCCATTCAAAAACAAATGATAGGTTTTAACAACCTTATCAAACCAGTTTATGCGCCCAAGCTTTCTATTGAAGAAGTAGATGGTAAGCAAATCATAGTTCTTTGGATTCCGGGTGGCGCAAACCGTCCGTACGAAGTTCCCGAACAAATTACAGCCAAAGAAAAACGCCATTTTTATTACATTCGTAAATATTCAAGTTCGGTAAAAGCAAACCAACAAGAACAACAGGAGTTAATAAGCCTTGCCAACCAAATACCATTCGACGATCGGGTAAACACACAAGCAAGCCTCGATGATATTTCAACAACCGCCATACGAGACCATTTACGTATTACCAAAAGCCGTCTGCATGAATTTTCCGAGTCTCTCTCAAAAGCAGATTTATTGGGGCAAATGGATTTGGTTTCGGGTCCGCCCGAAATGCTTTTCCCTCGAAATGTAGCCCTGATGCTTTTTTCAGAGAAGCCTGAAAAGTTTTTCCCATACACCCATATCGAAATTGTGGAGTTCCCGAATGGCGCCGATGACCCTGAATTTAATGAACGTCCACCTTTTACAGGCCCAGTTCAACTGCAAATTACTAAGGTTCTCGACTTCTTTAAAACCAACATCCTTCAGGAAAAAATCATCAAACAGCCCGATAAAGCCGAAGCTGTCCGAATTTGGAATTACCCGTTAGAAGCCTTGGAAGAAGCTACTGCCAATGCTATTTACCACCGGGACTACCAAGTACGCGAACCTGTTGAGGTGCGCATTTACCCCGATTCAATCTGCATTTTAAACTACGGTGGCCCCGACCGTTCTATCAAATCCGATGCTTTTAAAATCGGCCCGGTAAAACCTCGTCGCTACCGCAACCGTAGGTTAGGCGATTTCCTTAAAGAATTAGATCTAACCGAAGGCAAAGCCACCGGTATTCCTCGTATTAAAAAAGCGCTGAAAGAAAACGGTTCGCCCGAACCTTTCTTCGATTTCGATGAAGACCGTACTTTCTTTGAAGTGGATTTTTATATCCATCCGACTTTTAAGGAACAAGCTGAAATTCTTACTACGACTAAATTTACAAATTCCAATAAAACACATGAAACACTAAAGGAAATTGCAATGCGTGTTTTGTCATTAATTGAGACAAATCCGCAAATAACAGCAGCAGAAATATCTATAAAACTGGGTATTTCAAGTAGAGCAGCACAAAAGCACATTGCTAATTTAAAGGCTTTAAATATGATAATTCGAATAGGTTCAGATAAGTCTGGGTATTGGGTAATTACTAAATGATAGTAAAGTTCGTAGTAAAGTTCGTAGTAAAGTTCGTAGTAAAGTTCGTAGTAAATTAGACTAACACTTTCTCCAGTAAATATTTCTAAATTATATACCCTTTCCGTTCATGGGTATAATCGTGCAATATATGGGTAAAGTTTTGAGCCAATGAATTGCTTTGGTAACAAAAGCCCAATCGACGAACGCTCAAGCCGGGCAATTCCAGCCAAGGCCCCTAAACATTAAACCTAAAATGCATAATGTCGCCATCCTGTACAACGTATTCTTTGCCTTCAACGGAGATTTTGCCGGAATCGCGGCAGGCGGCTTCCGATTGGTATTTAATAAAATCGTCGTACTTAATAACTTCGGCACGAATAAAACCCTTTTCAAAGTCGCTGTGGATAACTCCGGCGCACTGAGGAGCAACCATGCCTTTATGATAGGTCCAGGCGCGTACTTCAACTTTGCCGACTGTGAAATAGGTTTCGAGGTTTAGCAGTTTATAGGCAGCGCGAATAAGTTTGTTCACACCTGGTTCGGTCAAACCAATTTCTTCGAGAAACAACTGGCGTTCTTCGTATGTTTCCAGCGTAGCAACGTCAGCTTCCGTAGCTGCTGTAATAACAATTACTTCAGCATTTTCGTCCCTGACGGCTTCTTTAACTATTTCAACATATTTATTGCCCTGAATAGCTGAAACATCGTCGACATTGCACACATATAGAATGGGTTTGTCGGTAAGTAAGCACAAATCGGCCAATTGCTCTTTGTCTTTTAATTCGATTGGAGCCGAACGAGCCGGTTTTCCCTGAACCAAATGATCTTTCAGTATTTGTAGTAATTCGAGTCGTTTTTTAGCGTCTCGTTCCCCCACTTTAGCGGCTTTCGATACTTTCAGTATATTTGCTTCCACCGCTTCGAGGTCTTTCATCTCTAGTTCGAAATCGATGGTTTCCTTGTCTCGCACCGGATTTATACTCCCATCCACATGAATCACGTTACCATCTTCAAAACAACGAAGTACATGGATAATGGCATCAGTATTGCGAATATTCCCCAGAAATTTATTCCCCAACCCTTCACCCTTACTGGCACCTTTTACCAAACCAGCAATATCAACAATCTCGACCGTTGAAGGAACAATACGCTCAGGATGGGCTAATTCGGCAAGTTTATTTAACCGATCGTCGGGCACGGTAATTACGCCCACATTGGGCTCAATAGTACAAAAAGGGAAATTTGCAGCCTGCGCCTTGGCATTCGATAAACAATTAAACAACGTTGATTTGCCAATATTGGGCAATCCTACAATTCCGCACTGAAGAGCCATATCCGAATTATTTTTAAAAGGCGGCAAAGGTAATTCTTCCCAGCAATAAAAAAAATGTGTGTTATACCCATGATTTCAGGGAATAAGAGTGTAAGGAGGATTATGCACCTCGGCAATGTCGCGGATGTAAAGGGTTCAACTGTCTTTTATCTCAAAGTTAGCTTTTAGACAGCCTCCTTAACATCAGGAATTTATATACTAACAGGTAAAACGCCTGGGAAGGTAGTATTTTCAGAAAAATTTATAATTGAATAGCATTTTTTGGCTGAATACTATCGCTAAGAAGTTCGCTAATAGTGTTGTAGGTTTCTCACTATGGAGCAACTTACCGCACTTACTTTTGTCATTTTTATGTCCTTTTGAAAATCAACTATGGAAATTAGAAAAACAATATTCCTGAATAACACTTATGAACAACTTTTGAATTTAAGTAAAAAACGATTTGTTGGGTTTCGACAAAGTAATAAGGCCGAGTTAACTTCAACCATTGGTAAATTGAATTTCTGAGGTTTATTTCTATATTTGATTGCAAACTAATTAACCCGCTTTATGGAAACGTTAATTCTGCTAATCGTTCTGGCGATATTAATCCTTGTAATTGCCAACAATTCGAAATTAAGTTCCAAGCTTACCGATTTATCCAAAGAAATAGAGAGACTTCGACAAAGTATTTCAACTATCGAAAAGCCTGTAATAAAACCTTCAACAATAGAAAAACCCACTGTTAAACCTGTTGCCGAAGAAAAAATTATCGCGCCAGTCCCCGAAGAAAAGTTGCCTGAACATGAATCAATTAAGCGACAGGAACCTGAAATAGAACCAATCCGGACAGCTCAGGAAACTATATTCCAGGAAAAAGCAGTAGAGGAAAAACCTATTAGTATTCAACAAAAAACACAGGAAAGGCAACCTGTTCAGAAACCCATTGAACCTCAAAAGGCAAAGGTTCCCACTGATATTGAAAAATTTGTAGGCGAAAACCTGATAAGCAAAATTGGTATTATTATATTGGTATTGGGAGTTGGTTTTTTTGTGAAATATGCTATCGACCAAAACTGGATAGGAGTTTACGGAAGAACAGCTATCGGGCTCCTAGCCGGCGGATTATTGGTTTCTCTTGCTCATTATATGCGGAAATCGTATACCACTTTCTCCTCCTTATTAACTGGCGGCGGGTTTGCTGTTTTTTACCTCACCATTGCCATCGCTTTTCACCAATATCATATTTTCAGCCAGACAGCAGCATTTATAATTCTCGTAGTTGTTACTATTTTTTCAGTTTTACTGTCCTTATTATACGATAAAAAAGAGCTGGCCATTTTTTCGCAATTAGGTGGATATGCTGCTCCATTTATGATTAGCACCGGCGATGGTAATTATGTAGTATTATTCTCGTATCTGCTCATTCTGAATGCAGGATTAATAGTGCTTGCCTATTACAAACGCTGGCATATTCTTAACCTGCTTGCCTTTGTTTTTACAGTACTTATTTATTCGGGCTGGCTGGCAACTACCTTTTGGGGGAATACAAACCTTCCGTACCTTGGCGCTATTGTATTTGCTTCCGCTTTCTATGTGGTGTTCTTCCTTGTAAATATCTTAAATAACCTACGGGAACAAAAGCCTTTCAAGGCCATCGAAATAACATTGATACTATCTAACAACCTGTTTTTCTTTTTGTCGGGCCTCACCATCTTTCATAAATACGAACATGGCATTTACCAAGGGTTGTTTACAGTTCTGGTAGGACTTTTCAATTTTGGATGGGTGGTGTATCTGTATCGCAAAGACCAAATAGACAAAACGCTGATTTATTTGTTGATCGGATTGGTAATGAGTTATATCAGTCTGGCAGTCCCCATTCAATTGCATGGACATTCGATTACTCTTTTCTGGACAGCCGAATTGGTAATTCTTTTATGGCTATCGCAGGTTTCGGGGATTAAAATTCTCAAAACCGGTCACCTTATAATTCTCGGACTGGTGATTGCAAGCCTTGCCATGGATTGGAGTAATTTATATATGTACAGTAAGCCCAATTTGACAGTGGTATTCAATCAGGCATTTATAACAGGATTTGTTGTACTAATCGGATTAGGTGCTTCCCGGTATTTTTTACGCAAAGAAAAAGATGAACAGTTTATACCAAACATTATAGGTGTTAAAGGATATTCGAAAATCCTATCCTTTATATTGTTTATTGCAGCTTTTATGGTTCCTTTTCTGGAACTGCAATATCAAATGGACATCTTTTATAAGTTAAATTCATTCCAAACTGTTGTTTATGGCATATACATTTTTGCATATCTATTCACTGTTTTACAGATCATAAAGCCTTCCCAATGGCTAGTCGCTTACAAATGGGTAGTTGCACTGTGCCTTGCTGCTTTATTTTTCTACCTCGTACTATTCAATACCATGGTGGTATCCGTCCGCGATTCCTATATTTATGGAAATAAAATTTCCTTGGGGAACTTTATGTTTCATTATTTAGCGCTGGTATTTATTGCAGGAACCATAATTTCGCTATACAAAAATATCCACCTGGTGCTTGCAGAATCAGGTATCTGGCATATACTCTTCCGCTGGTTCATCTCGTTTTTTGTTATATTTATTGCCAGCTCCGAATTGGACAACCTGATACTATTAGCCAACTATACCACGGCAGATTCGTTTCACAGCATCCTCAAGATTTCGCACAAAGTAGGATATCCTATTCTATGGGGCATCAGCGCATTCATTCTAATTATCTGGGGAATGAAATCGAAAATAAAAGAATACCGAGTCCAGGCTCTTTGTTTGCTGGGATTAATTATTCTAAAACTATTTCTGTTCGATGTATGGGATATGAATGAAGGTGGAAGAATCGCTGCTTTTATTTTTCTTGGAATTATTTTACTGGTAGTGTCGTTTCTTTATCAGAAACTTAAAAAATTATTGCTGGACGATCCTGAAAACAAGTCTAATATTTAAAAATCATGATAAGGAAGTTCTTATTGTTTGTGTTGTTCGTTTTCGCATGGTACGGAGGCTTTTCACAGGATTTTAAATTGAAGGCCCTGTTAGACAGCGTTCCCAATAATGGCTTTTATAGGATTTTATTATCGCCCGAGATAATAGCCTCCTCTTTGCCCGACTATGCCGATATTCGCCTGTACGATGCCCGCAAAAAGGAAGTGCCCTTTATCTTTGAAGAAGAACAAACTTCCACCTCAAAATCAGCATTTAAGGAATATCCAATACTCGAAAACCAAAACATCGCGCGCAAAGGCATAACCAGGATTGTAGTCCATAATAAATCGAAGGAAATAGTTTCCGGATTAAGTCTGATTGTCCGGAATTCCGAAATCCAAAAGGAAATTACAGTTAAAGGCAGTGACGACCAAAAGAACTGGTACATCATCCAGCGAAACTTCCCAATACGGTCGGTTAGTTATAACGAAACTGCCATATTAATGGAACTTGAATTCACAAAGAGCGATTACGAGTTTTTCGAACTCACCATGAACGACAAGAAAAAAGATCCTATTCAGGTTACAAAAGTAGGATTCTACGATTTAGAAACTTCAAAGGGGTTATACTCCGAAATTCCTAGTTCCTCAACTGTTCGAAAGGATAGCGCTTCCATCAAAAAAAGTTTTATTACACTCAAATTCAGTCAAGCATTTGAAATCTCCAAACTTGAAATATCGGTAACCGGGCCTGAATTTTTTCTTCGCGACTGTTATATAGGAAAAAATGTACGCTATAAAAAGAATGTGCAGTTTGAGGAATGGGGACATTTCAGACTGTCTTCGGGAAACGTGCCGATTTGGGAATTCGATAAAATTAAAACCGATGAATTAACTATTATTATTGAGAATGCTGACAATTTGCCGCTCACTGTAAAATCAATTAAGGCCTATCAGCTGAATAAATACTTAGTAGCCGGTTTAAAAGCAGGAGAGACCTATGAAATAGCCACTGGTAAAGAAAAAATGCTGCTTCCTGATTACGATTTGAAATTTTTTGCTGATAGCCTTCCTGCGAATCTTCCTGTACTAAAGGCCAATAAATTAATTCGAAAAACTGTTGTACCCACTTCCGGTAAAGTTTTCTTCACCCAAACGGTATTATGGGTTGTTATAGGATTGGTTATTTTATTGCTGGCGTTTTTTTCGGTAAAGGTTGTTAAGGAAATGAAAGACGCTCAAAAATCTGAAAAGCAGGAATAGCAGGTTTGCATAAGACAATCTAAAAAAATTGGAGAATGAACATCGTTTGAAACTACGCTCAGCTTGTAAAATTTATAATATATGCGAATTAAGGTTTCAAGAATTGATTTGGACTACTGTTGAATTATCGTATCGCACCACACCATAGGTTTGGAAAGTGAATAGCCCCGGGTAAAACCCGGGGTTAAGAAATGCAACCGAAACCCGCAACCGCATAGCGGTTGAATAAATTAAATGTCCTATGAATACCTATACCCAAATTCTTTATCAAATCATTTTTTCTCCTAAAAATCATGAAAGAA